>JANLZV010000759.1:0-2195 GCA_031366425.1 Pyrinomonadaceae bacterium
ACGCGCGATAGCGTCACCGACGTTGACGCGAAGTTCGTGGCCGATCCGTTCATGCTCAAGACCGACGGCGTTTGGAATATGTTCTTTGAAGTCATGAACCGCCAATCGAAAAAGGGAGAGATTGGACTCGCCACGAGTAAGGACGGAATTAACTGGACTTACCAGCAGATCGTGCTTCGCGAAGCGTTTCACCTTTCCTATCCCTGCGTCTTTCAATGGCAGGACGAGTACTACATGATTCCCGAGACTTATCAGGCAAACAGCGTCAGGCTTTATCGCGCGAACCCCTTTCCTACCCGATGGTCATTTGTTGGTCCACTGCTGCAAACGCGGTGCGCTGATCCTACGATTTTTCGCTTTCAGGAAAAATGGTGGATGTTTATCTGTGCAACTCCATTTCAGCACGATTCTCTCCGACTCTATTTTGCCGACAGTCTCACCGGTCCCTGGAGCGAACATCCCTCCAGTCCTGTGATTGAGGGCGATAAACAAAACGCCAGACCGGCGGGCCGGGTGTTGGTTTCCGGCGGCAAAATAATTCGCTTTGCGCAGGATTGCGTCAATTACTATGGCAATCATGTAAGAGCCTTTGAAATTTCCGAGTTGACTACAACGAGCTATACTGAGCACGAATTCGCCGCCAACCCCATTCTGACCGCCAGCGGCAAGGGGTGGAATGAATCTGGTATGCACCACGTAGATGCGCACCAACTGAACCCAAACGAATGGCTCGCCTGCGTTGATGGAATTAACAGTGTTGAGTAAGGCAATCTCTTGTGTGTAGTGACCATTAAGCTTTTTTAGGCTGAGACCTTCACAACCTTTGTAATATATTCCGGCCGCCGTCTGAATAAATAATTCGTGCGCATCCTGCTTTCATCCGATCATCGCTATCCGTGCGCAACCAAAGTGGGTAGCGGTCTGCATCCGAAGCTCTTCCCTTCCGGCTCTGCCTACGTGCTTCACGATCTTCTTGCCCGCGGACTCGCTGAACTTGGGCATGAAGTTTTTTATTTGTTGCGCGAGGGCGCGGATGGACCACTCCCCGCCGGTGTCACCCTTGTTTCCGAGTCTGTCGAAGCCGACATTCTTCACACAGTCGCCTACCACGACGAAGATGTGGTTCCCGAAAGACAGGCCAGTGGTAAGCCCTGGGTAACCACCTGTCATCTGGATCTGGATGCGCGCGGAAAGGAAAGAAGCCGGACGACTGACAACTGGATCTTCGTGTCCCGAGCGCTGGCTAGGCTGCACGGGCGGGACCGCGTGGTCCTAAATGGAATCGATCCCGACGAGTACATTTATTCTGAGACTAAAGAGAATTATCTGCTGTTTATGTCGGCGATGGACTGGGCACTTGAGAAGGGGCTGGAGACCGCGTTCGCTTTATCGAAGCAAGTCGGCTTCGAGTTAGTAGTGGCGGGAACCGCAAGGGACTACGAAACGATTAACCAAGTGCAGAAAATGTGCGTTGAAGCTAACGCGCGATTTGTCGGTGACGTGCGCGGACGCGAGAAGGCTGAGTTGTTGGCTGGGGCGCGAGCGTTCCTTTTTCCCACCCGCGTGAATGAGGCGTTTGGCCTCGGCATGGTTGAAGCGATGATGTCGGGGACGCCGGTAATCTGCAGTGACTTGGGCGCCTGCCCTGAAATAGTTTCTGCGGATGTTGGGTTTGTTTGCAAAGACGATGAGGACTACGCCGCAGCTATTAATGCAGCCAGTCAAATTTCGCCGGCCGCTTGCCGCGCAAAGGCGTTGAAGGAATTCCACTATCAGCGAATGACGGCTGAATATGTCGCTGAGTACGAAAAAGAGATCGCGAAAAATGGAAATTACTGAGCCCGGTGGCGAGTCGACGCTACCGGCCAACCAGATCATTCAAGGCCTTTGGATTGGGCCCGAACTCTCAGTGATGGAACAATTGTCCGTCGCCTCATTTCTGGCAAACGGCCACGACTACCATCTCTATGTTTATAGCGAGGTGAAGAATATCCCGACGGGTACGACTGTGCGGGATGCGAATGAGATCCTGCCTTCCACGGATATTTTTCAATACACTGGCCGGCCGAGTTACGCCGGCTTCTCAAACTTTTTTCGTTACAAGTTGCTGCTGGAGCGCGGTGGCTGGTGGGCGGACACGGACACTGTTTGCTTGAAGCCTTTTACTTTTTTGAGCGACTACGTTTTCTCTACTG
>JANLZV010000015.1:0-3552 GCA_031366425.1 Pyrinomonadaceae bacterium
CGCTTGTCAGCTATTTTTATCTGCCATACATTTGACCTCACAATTCCGAAGCATCAAACAGTTTCCAAATGAAGCGCAAACTACTCGACTACTTGAGATGTCCTTCGTGCGCCGGCACGCTTCTCTTGTCGTCGGTTGCCGGGGAAGAGGGCGAGGAGATCATTGAAGGCCAACTCGCGTGTCACAATTGTGCGAATTCATTTCCCATCGTCAGGGGCGTGCCTCGCTTCGCCCCGGTGGAAAATATCGAACCCGATAAAGCGGCTACGGCGGAAAACTTCGGCTGGCAGTGGCAACACTTCACCCACGCCGACGAACTCTACGCCGAACAGTTTCTGGGTTGGATCGCCCCGGTGCGTCCTGAGTTTTTTGCCGACAAGCTTGTGCTCGAAGGAGGTTGCGGCAAGGGCCGCCACACGCTTTTGGCCGCGGGTTGGAGTGCGCGCGAGGTCATCGGCGTGGATTTGAGCGCTGCCGTGGAGACTGCTTTCGCGGCCACGCGGCATCTTGAGAATGCCCATATCGTACAGGCCGACATCTATCATCTTCCCTTCGCACAAACATTTGACTACGCATTCTCGGTAGGCGTCCTGCATCACCTGCCAGATCCGCGCGCGGGATTTCGATCGCTCGCGAGCACGGTAAAACCTGGCGGTCACGTGTCGGCCTGGGTTTACGGCGCTGAAAACAACGGATGGATTACCCGCGGGATAAACCCGCTGCGGGAAAAATTCAGCTCCAAAATTGATCGACGTGCCTTGCTGCACCTTTCCAAGTTACCGACCGCCGTTGTCTACCTGGCGACGAAATTAATTTATGGACCATTGAACAGTTCCCGAAGCGGCAGCGCGGTAGCGCGACATCTTTTCTATAACGACTATCTAAACGCGATCTCAAAGTTTGGCTGGCGCGAACAGCACACGATTGTCTTCGATCATCTGGTCGCGCCTACTTCTCACTACATCAGCCGCCCGGAATTTGAGGAGTGGTGGCGTGACGTGGAGGCGAGGGAAGTTGTGATCGGTTGGCACAACCAGAACAGCTGGCGCGGTTTTGGGTCGATGTGACTACCGTTCCTTAACCAGATCAAAACGATTCGGCTGCTTGTCGGATCTCGCTTTCTGTACTATTCAGGGTTCACCAACTACTATTCACCGCGCCTATGATTTCAGCCCAAACAGCACGACGCGCGGTGTGGAAACCGCTCTGGGAACTTCCGGGCCGCTTCGAACTGATCATCTCGTTGGCGCGCCGCGAATTGCTCGCACGTTACAAGGGTTCTGCCCTGGGGATTGTTTGGGCCCTCGTCACCCCGGTCGTAACCATCGCGATCTTCACCTTCATCTTTGCCGGACTCTTTGGCGCACGCTTCGGTCCGCGTGGCACCCCATGGAACTATGCGCTCTATCTCTTCTGCGGCTTGTTGCCGTGGACCATGTTTCAGGAAACTCTGCAGCAGTCGTCAACCACGATTGTCACCCACGCCAATCTGGTGAAACGAGTCGTCTTTCCGCTCGAGACCCTGCCGGTCGCCCAGGCGCTCGCGGCGCTGGCTAATCAAATGTTTGGCACCCTTGCGCTCGTAGTCGCCACGCTTCTGGTCGACCGCCAGCTACACCCGACGATGCTTTGGCTTCCGGTTCTGATTGTTCCTCAGCTGCTTGCCACGCTCGGCGCTGCCTGGCTGGTCGCATCACTGGGAGTTTTTTGGCGAGACATCGCGCAGGGTATTACACTCGTGTTGATGGCCTGGATGTACCTGACTCCGATCATCTATCCCGAGTCGATCGTGCCGGAACGTTATCGGCCCTTCATCAATGCGAATCCATTCACGGCTCTGGTGCGCAGCTATCGTCGTATCTTTTTTGAAGGAGTCGGACCTGACTGGACCAGCCTCGCTTACTTCGCAGTCTTCGGCGCAGTATTGTTTATTTTTGGTTACTGGTGGTTTGCGAAGACCCGTCGCAACTTCGCCGATGTGATTTGAAACACGCGGCTGACGAAACACTGTATTGATTGCGATCTGTATCAAGTCCACCGGTGACTTTAGCGAACGTCTCGATCCGGCTTTTGGTGCCAGGGCGGTTGCGACGTCGATTGGTTAGTCGATAACACCAACACAATCCCCATCAGCCACCAGAAAACCAGAGCCACTTCCCCGTCGCCAAAGTTGTAGTTAACCAGGGAACTCGCGAAAAACGCCGCCACCGCGCCGGTCGCGCCGAGCAGCGCGCCATAGCGATTCGTATCGCTGGAATCGCGCAGTGACTTTTCGCCGCTCGCGGCAGTGCGCCAAAAAACGGTCATCAACCACAGCCAGAAGACAAGTGCCGGCAAGCCGCGATCGAAGGCCAACTGTAGCGGTGTCGAGTGCAGGTGCAAGAGATCTTTTCCGGGGAATCCCCATTCGGCCCAATGCACGTGCATCGAGTCCATTCCGTGTCCGAACAGCGGATGGACCAGCAGGCGCGATAAGCCCACTCGGGCCACTTGCACACGCAACGACGAGCTGTCATCGCGCAAGCTGAGCGCTTGCTGCGCGCGCGTTTGATAGACCACGAAGGCGCCCAGCGATAGCAGGAACAGGAGACCTGCAAGACTTGCAACGCGCGCTCGCCTACCGAAGGACCTGGTTGCGGTTACGCAGACACCGATTGCAAACGACACCAACACTGTTCGCATTGCTGTCAGTGCGATACCCACCCCGAGCAACGCAGCCGCCGCAAACGCGAGCTTCGCCCAACGATTCAGCCCGTGGTTCCTGAAGTTACCGAGGGCCAGGCCAAACCCGAGCAGGGCGATCACCTGCAGAATTTCAGAATAGGTTTCGTAATGACGCGTCCAACCCGACGCACGAAAGCGGTGAGTCGCTCGATCACCGTGAATTCCCGACGGCGAAGGACGGGAACCGATCGCGCTGGTGACCATCAGTCCGGGTCGCTCAATGTGCTCACCTTGCGAGATCACGCTGACCGTCAACGAAGTCCCGATTGGTGAGTTAGAGACGATCCGATCGATCTCGCCAACTGAGTTAATTCGGTGGCCACCGACTCGCCACACTGCGTCGCCTGTGCCGACGTGTAACTCGCGCAGAGGACTGTCTGCAGAAATTGATTCGATTACCACGCCGCGTCCGCGCGCAAGATCGTAGACACTGTAAGCAGTGCCGGCGAGGCCAGAGAAGATCATCACCACGACCAAAGCGATCGCCACGCGCCGGGTGACAATTGCCTGAACGAAATAGAAAAGGAAGACGACGCAGGTCGATTGGATCTTCGCGATGCTGATTCGCGGCTCGACCGAAAGCAAAGAAGAAACGACGGTCCAAATAAAGAGGAGCCAGATGGGAACGTCGAATCGCGTGTGCCGCAGTCCGGTCTGTCTCGTGGCGACGGTGCGAACCAGCCAACCCGCACCGACGAACGCCAGAGAAATCTCAGCCGCGGCTATTGAGTGGGGGGCAAAAGCAGAAAAAAGCAGTAGTCCACCCACCGCGACGTTCTGTCCCAATCGCGCCCAGGCTTGATTGCCGGAGCGATCCGAGAGCGAGCG
>JANLZV010000024.1:0-2428 GCA_031366425.1 Pyrinomonadaceae bacterium
TCGAGCAGATACTGCTCCGAAACGCGCGTTTCGTGGTTCAAATCGCCGCCCGTCAAAATGCGTGCGAGCTTTTCTCCAATTAACGCGTCATGATCAGAAATGTAACCGCCGCGCTTCATCTGGTGGATCCCCAGCTTCAGAGTTGCGAGGGCGGAATTACCCAGGGCGAGGATGTCCGTCCTTTGCTGCGGTTGCACGTAACCCGTTGCGGCCAGCGCCAAAACTTCCTTCTTCGCGTCAGCAATCAGCCGATCGCCATTCATGGAAATCGAATCGTCTTCAGATAAAAATCCGAGTCGCCGCGCTTCCTTCGCTGACGTCGCCACTTTCGCGAGGGCAATCGTCTCAAACGCCCGCTTCACAAAAGGAAACGGATCCGCATCGTCGACATTCTTTGGAATCGAATCCAGCGTCCGCAGCAACAACTCTTTCGTGCCGCCACCTGCGGGAATGATGCCGACGCCGACTTCAACTAGACCAATGTAGGTCTCAGCTGCGGCGCGCACGCGATCGCCATGCAAAACCATCTCGCAGCCGCCACCAAACACGAGATTGAACGGCGCCACCACCACCGGTTTCGGCGAGTAACGCAAACTCATGGTCGCACTTTGGAAAGCACGGCCCATCATGTCGAGTTCTTCCCAATTTTCTTCCTGCGCCTCAAGCAGCATCAACATGATGTTGGCGCCGACACAGAAATTGGTTCCCTGATTTCCCACCACCAACCCGACAAAGTTCTTTTCCACTTCGGCGAGCGACTGTTTCAGCATCTGCAGCGTGTCGCCGCCAATCGCGTTCATCTTCGAGTGAAACTCAAGACAAGCCACGCCGTCGCCGATGTCGATCAGCGACGCTCCTGAGTTTTTCTTAATCACCCCCGTGCGATCTTTGACCGACTTCAGCAGGATCGTGCCCGTCTGTTCGGCAAGGGGAGCGTATTGGCCCGTGGCAAAGTCGAAATAGAAATCCTGGCCATTTTCTTTTTTGTAAAACGACTTAGCTCCGGAGTCGAGCAGCTTTTGCACATTCGCGGGGATCGCCTGGCCCTCGTCTTTCATCCGCGCCACTGATTTTTCGACACCGATCGCGTCCCACGTTTCGAAAATTCCCAGCTCCCAGTTGTAGCCCCAGCGCATGGCGCGGTCCACTTCAACTATGGTGTCGGCAATGCCGGGGATGAGGTTCGCCGTGTAACGAAATGTGCGTGAGATCGTCTTCCAAAGAAACGAGCCGACGCGTTCCTTGCCCCACACCAGGGCCTTGATGCGTTGGGGCAGGTCCTCGATATTTTTAGCGACGTCGAGCGCCGGCAATTTCACTTTTTGTGCCGGACGATACTCAAGCGTAGCGTGGTCGATGGCCCAAATCTCTTTTTTGCCGCCCTCGCCTGTCTGCCGCTTGTAGAAGCCACCCTTGGTTTTGTTTCCCAGAATTCCCCGTCCCACCATTTGAGTTAGAAACTCAGGCGCGATGAAAACGTCGCGCTCTTGATCGTCCGGGAGGGCTTCGTAAAGGTTCTTGATCACGTGAGCGCCGACGTCGAGTCCGACCAGATCAAGCGTGCGGAAGGTCGCGCTCTTGGGCCGGCCTACTGCCTGGCCGGTAATCTTGTCGATCTCTTCAATTGAATAGCCATCAGCCAACATCGTCTCAATAGTAACCATCGAGCCGTAAGTGCCGATTCGATTCGCGATAAAATTTGGCTGATCTTTAGCCGAGACCACTCCCTTGCCCAAACGTTGGTCCAGGAATCCATAAAGGAAACAGGAAACCTCCGGCTTGGTCCATTCAGTGCGAATGATTTCGACGAGATGGAGATAGCGGGGCGGGTTAAAAAAGTGGACCCCGAGGAAGTGGGCTCGAAAGTCTTCTGAGCGACCATCGGCGAGTTGTCGAATCGGGATGCCGCTGGTGTTAGAGCCAACGATGGCGCCCGGCTTCCGGTGTTGTTCGACGCGCTCGAAAAGTCCGCGCTTGATCTCCAGGTTTTCGACTACGGCCTCAATGATCAGATCACAATCTTTTAGTTTCGCGAGATCGTCGTCGAAATTTCCAATACTCACGAGCGACGCGGTGTCGGGGGTGAAAAAAGCAGCCGGCTTGGCTTTTTTTGCGCCGTCAAACCCGTTGCGCGCAAAACGATTGCGCACTTCCGGCGACGCGAGCGTCAAGCCCTTCGCCGTTTCCTCGGGAGTCAATTCCTTCGGAGCGATATCGAGCAAGAGCGTCGGCACGCCGGCGTTCGCGAGATGGGCGGCGATCTGCGCTCCCATAGTTCCTGCGCCCAGGACTGCAGCTTTTTCAACCCTCATAAGTTATTCGGTTGTTCCTCTAGTCGAGATTAGGGCCTTGCGCCAGTTTGGTGGCGCCCATAATACTGAATGAGCGTTCATTCAGCAACCCGCCACGGGTCACTTAACGTCGGGCT
>JANLZV010000060.1:0-6641 GCA_031366425.1 Pyrinomonadaceae bacterium
TCCACTGGGCCATCAGATTGTCCTCGATAACCAGATCCGCCCGCTCACCACGGGCAGTTCCGGCGAAATTATCCCGCCGCGCTGGCGGCTTCATTTTTGAACTCCAGCTTATCGCCCTCGGCGGTGACAGTGACCGTTTGCCCCGGCGAAATGTCACCGCGCAAAAGTTTAACCGCCAGCGGATTCTGTATCATGGTCTGGATGGCGCGCTTGAGCGGACGCGCACCGTAGTTTGGATCGTAACCTTCGCGCGCCAACAGCGTTCTCGCGCTCTCATCGAGCACCAGGTTCACGCTTCGCTCCGTCAACATCGCTTTCAGCCGTTCCAATTGCACATCGATTATCTGGGCGATCTGCTCGCGGGAAAGCTGATGGAAAATTACGATGTCGTCAATGCGATTCAGAAACTCCGGTTTGAAGTTTCCACGCAACTCCTGCATCACCGCCTCGCGCACCTGTTCCTCATCGCCCTCAGCATCCTGAATTTCCCGCGAGCCGAGATTTGACGTCATGATCAGCACGGTGTTTTTGAAATCAACCGTACGGCCCTTAGCGTCGGTGAGACGTCCATCGTCGAGAATCTGGAGCAGCACATTGAACACGTCCGGATGTGCTTTCTCAATCTCGTCAAACAGCACCACCGCATACGGCCGGCGGCGGATCGCCTCGGTCAACTGGCCGCCCTCTTCGTAACCAATATAACCGGGAGGCGCTCCGATCATTCGAGACACCGCGTGCTTCTCCATGTACTCAGACATGTCCAGACGAATCATCGCGCGCTCGTCGTCAAACAGAAACTCCGCCAGAGACCGCGCGGTTTCCGTCTTGCCGACACCGGTCGGTCCGAGAAAGATAAACGACCCGACCGGACGGTTGGGATCCTGCAGTCCGGCGCGAGCGCGGCGCACAGCGTTTGCCACCGCTGCCAGCGCTTCTTCCTGCCCGATCACGCGTTTCCCGAGCCGCTCCTCCATCGTCACCAGCTTCTGCATCTCGCCTTCCAGCATTCTGGTAACGGGAATGCCGGTCCACTTAGCGACAACTTCGGCGATGTCTTCCTCGTCCACTTCTTCCTTGAGCATCACGCCGTCTTTTTGAAACTCCGCCAGCCGCTCCTGCTCCGCCGCAAACTTTCGTTCCATCTCCGGAATCTGGCCATACTGGATTTCCGAAGCGCGCGCCAGGTCGCCGGCGTTGCGCACTTGATCGAGCTGCAGCTTGAGCTGTTCGAGTTCGGCTTTGGCCGCGCGCATTCGCTCAATGGCTTCCTTCTCGGATTGCCACTTGGCTTTCATGCCCGAAGATTTCTCGCGTAGGTCGGCGATCCGCTTTTCAATTTCGTCGAGTCGCGCTTTTGATTTCGCGTCCTCCTCGCGCTGGAGTGCCTGTCGCTCAATTTCAAGTTGGACAATTTCGCGCTCGAGTTGATCGATCTCCTGTGGCAGCGAGTCGATTTCAATTCGTAGCCGCGACGCAGCTTCGTCGATTAGATCGATCGCCTTGTCAGGTAGGAACCGGTCGGTAATGTAGCGGTATGAAAGGGTCGCGGCCGCCACAATCGCTGAGTCTTTAATGCGGACTCCGTGATGAACTTCATAACGCTCTTTCAGTCCCCGCAAAATCGCGATGGTGTCTTCGACGGTTGGCTCGCCGACGTAGATCTGTTGGAACCGACGCTCAAGGGCCGCGTCTTTTTCGATGTATTTTTTGTACTCGTTGAGAGTCGTCGCGCCGACGCAACGGAGTTCGCCGCGGGCCAGCGCCGGCTTCAGCATGTTTGAAGCGTCAATTGCGCCTTCGGCCGCGCCCGCGCCGACCAGGGTATGGAGTTCATCGATGAATAGAATTATTTGTCCCTGGGCATTTTCGATCTCTTTGAGGACGGCTTTGAGCCGGTCTTCAAATTCGCCGCGATATTTCGCCCCAGCGAGCATGGCTCCCAGATCGAGGCCGACCAGGCGCTTGTTTCGCAGCGTCTCCGGAATGTCGCCTGAAACAATGCGCTGCGCGAGACCTTCGACAATCGCAGTCTTTCCCACGCCCGGCTCACCGATCAAAACCGGGTTGTTCTTGGTGCGTCGTGACAGCACCTGAATCGTCCGGCGGATTTCCTCGTCGCGGCCAATCACCGGATCCAGTTTGCCTTTGCGCGCCAGCTCAGTTAGGTCGCGCGCATACTTCGAAAGCGCCTGGTAGTTTTGCTCCGCGTTCTGATCAGTGATGTGTGAACCACCACGCATCTGTTCGACGATCTTAAAAAGATCATCACGCTTGACGCCGTGCTGGCGCAGAATCTTCCCCGCCTCGCCATCCTTTTCGTCAACCAGCGCCAACAGGAGATGCTCAGTCGAGTTAAACTCGTCTTTCATCTTGTCGGCCTGCTTTTGCGCAGAGTTGAAGACCTGCGTCAGGCGCGGACTCATGTACTGTTGACCGCCTTCGACCCTGGGGAAACGCGCGATGGCGGCTTGGACGTCGTTGAGCACAACCGGAACATTCACCGCGAGTTTTCCCAGAACGGGGCGCACGATGCCTTCAGGCTGCTCCAGCATTCCAACCAGCAAATGTTCGGGCTCGACCTGCTGATTCTGATTGCGCTCAGCCAGTTCAATCGCCGCTTGAATCGCTTCCTGGGCGCGCAGGGTAAATTTATCGAGACGCATTTTATTCTTTCAAGACTAATAGAATCTTGAGCGGAGTTGCCGAGATCAACTCGGCGCACTCCGCTCAATCGTCAATCCAACGAACTGCCAATCGCGTAGCTTAGCGGCTACCCCCTGTCGTTTTCGCTTTTTCCTTCGTCACATCGTCAGCTTTCGTATCGATGGTCGTCCTGGCTGTGGAGACGCTTCCTTCACCACTGATCTGGATCCGACGTGCCTTTGTTTCTTCGCGCTTGGGAAGGGTCACACGCAAAACGCCATTGCGATATTCGGCAGTAGCGCCCTCCGCAGAGACCGTCTGTGGCAAAGTAAAGGAACGGGTAAACGATCCGTAAGAGCGTTCTACTCGATGATAGTTATCGGAGTCGTCCTTTTTTTCAAACTGGCGTTCACCGCGCAGGGTGATCACATTATTCTCTACCGACAGTTCAAACTCGTCGCGGTTCATTCCCGGGAGTTCAGCTTCCAGGACAATGTGTTCTTTGTTTTCGTAAATGTCGACGCTTGGATTCCATGCTCCGCGGCCAATCCCTTCCTCGCCGAAGCCCCGGGTCAGATTAGTTGAAAACAGTCGATTAACCTCTTCCTGCAACGTTCGCAGGTCTCGAAATGGGTCATAGCGAACTATCGTCATCTTTCTTTCTCCTCTTAAATTTCTTGGCGCTCAAACTCCGGATTTGAAAATCGCTTAGCTTGTGAGCGTGGCAGGATAATAATATTTGAGTCTCCAGCTGTCAAGTTCCCCCAAGTTGAAAAATACAGTGTGTTTTCCTAGGGAAAACAAAGTTTGAAGGGGGACAGATGATGGGGCGGTAGCTATTTTAACCCGAAGAATCGTTTGATTGAGGAGAGGATTCCGGCGGATTCGTCGTGTGCGGGACGAACCTGATCAGCGCTTGCAGCCAGCGCCTGGCGGCGTTCGGCGATGATGTGACTCAGCGACTCGACCAGATCAGGGTTGTTGTTGAAAACGGCTTTCATGGCCTCGTGACCAATCTCCAATACTTCGGCCTCTTCGATTGCGACAATGCTGGCGGTCCTCGGTTCTCCAGTGAAGAGGGCCATCTCGCCAAAAAACGCACCTTCGCTGAGAGTGGCCACGGTTAGCGGCCGGCCGTTTTCGCTGATCTGGACGCTGACTCGGCCATTGTGGACCACGAACATTGACGACCCCGGGTCGCCCGCGCGGATCACAGTTTCCCCCGGCGCAAAAACGTGGCTGGTGGCTGACTGGGCCAGCATCAAAGTTTCATCCGCCGAGAGCGGCGCGAAGATATCGACCGCGCTCAATCGTTCGGTGATCGCTCCGCCGTTCGGATCGTGCTCTCCCGGTTTCGGTTTACGTTCGACGATCAGCGTTCGGGTCGGGAAAGCGAAGTTCAGGTCAGCCCGGCGAAATGCATACCAGATTCGCTGACGTACTAAAGCATCCGTGTCGTGATGCTTGGAGTAGTCAACCGGCCAATACTTCACCTCATATTCCACTCCGCTCTCGCCCAGATTCCTGATGCGAACCACTGGGGTGATCTTCTGCGAAACATTGTCGGCTTCACGCACCGCTTCTCTGACGACGTGAATTGTCTTGGCGGGTGAATCGGTATAGAGCGCGTTGAAGAAAACGATTCTGGCATTCAAATTTTCGCGCGGGCAAACTTCGATCGGTTCCTTGGCGGCAGTGCTGTTACTGATCAGCACGATGTGGTTTGAAAACGTCCGGATCTTTATCGCTCGCCAGGTGATCTCTTCGACGACGCCTGTTTGCCGCAGCACTCCGACCGTGATGACGTCGCCCACCTGAAACGGGCGATCGGCCTGCAGTGAGATGCCAGCGAAGAAGTTTCCCAGCGTGTCCTGCAGTGCCAGACCCAGGATGACGCCGAAGATGGCCGAGGTAGTGAATAGCGCTCCGAGGTTCGCGCTTGGGAATATCAAACTAAAAATCAGAAAGAACAGGGCGGTGAAGGCGATGATCGAAAAAACGTTTCGCACTAAAGTCGGCGCTTCGAAGCCGCGGCGAAATCTAAACACGAGGCCAAAAATCAACGCGTTGAGCGCGCGCACTACCAGGTAGGCGAGGGTTGCAAAAAAGACCAGGCGGAGCACGCCGACAATCGTATCGGCTTTCGACGCCAGGCCCATTTGCGAGTCGAGCAGATGTCGCAGTGGCTTATCAAAACTGAAGAGGAGCCGGAGCGCGAGTACCGCTATGGCCGTCGCTATCAGGAATACAACGATCTGTTTTCGGGTGCGAGTGCGATTCACGTTTTCAATGACGACGTACGCGAGAATCAAAAGGCTTTAGGATGCGATGGCTATTCTTTTATCACTGATGCCCTCAGGTTGGCGAGAAGGAATTTTCGCCCGCGCCGGAGTGAATCGCTTTACGTAAACGCGCGGTCCATCAACGCAGGAGATTTGGAAAAAGGGTGACGACAATGAAGAGCAGGGAAAGCAGAGTGACAATTATCGCGGTAAGCCTCGCCGCGAGATTGTATAGCGGCTTATTGACATACTCGCCCATCAGTTCGCGATCGTTCACCAATCGCAGAATTGCGAACAGGATGATCGGCAGCAGCAGTCCATTGATTACCTGGGTAACCAGCAACACCCGGATCAGCGGCAGGTTGGGAATCACGGCGATCGCGGCACCCACTGCGACCAGGAAAGTAAAGACTCCAATAAAGATCGGAGCTTCCCGGAAACTGCGCGAAACACCTTTTTCAAAACCCAGAGCTTCGCTGATCGAATAAGCAGTTGCGAGCGGCAACACTCCGGCCGCCAGCATCGAAGCTCCAAACAATCCAACCGCGAAAAGTTTTTCCGCGTAGTCGCCGGCCAGCGGCTTAAGCGCGCGCGCAGCGTCGGCAGCGCTCGTGATGTGTACGCCGTGCTTATGTAGTGTCGCCGCGGTCGATACGACGATGAAGAAAACGACCAGGGCTGCGAGGATCGTGCCTACCCAAACGTCAATCCGAGTTCGAGAATATTCCTCAGGGGTTATTCCTTTTTCAACCACCGACGATTGCACGTAGACCTGCATGTACGGCGAGATCGTCGTACCCACCACTGCTATCAGCATGAATAGATAGGCAGGTTCAAAACTAAACGTCGGCGTCACGAGTCCGACCGCGACTTCGCTCCAATCGGGCTTCGCCAGAAACGCGGACGCGATGTAACCAAGAAAGACGAGGGACATCAGCAGAAAGACGCGCTCCACTCGTTGATACGAGCTCTTGACCACCAGCCACCAGATAGCAAAAGCAGTGATCGGCACGGAGAAGAATCTTGGCACGCCGAACAGTTCGGTGGCCGCGGCAATACCGACGAACTCCGAGACGGTCACGCCGCCGTTTGCGATTAAGAGCGCCAGCATTACAAAAGCCGTCCAGCGCACGCCGAAGCGTTCGCGGATCAGATCGGCAAGTCCCTTACCGGTAACCGCGCCCATGCGAGCGCACATTTCCTGGACCAGGCCCAGGCTGATTGTCAGTGGAATTAAGATCCAGAGGAGTCGATAGCCTTGTTCGGCGCCGACTGAGGCGAAGGTGGCGATACCGCCGGCGTCATTACCCGCACTCGCGGCAATCATCCCCGGGCCCAGGATCGCGAGATACGCGACCAGCCTCCGGCGCAGCGCGACGTGGGGCTTGGCGTTCGCTCCGCCGCGTCTTAGGAACCGCCGCCGCGCTGCTGCGGCCGCGGCTTTGGCCGCTGCTCCTGGTTCCAACACTTGGAGGTTCTCCGTCAGTCATATGATTTGTCAGAACCGCCTGCGTAAGCGGGCGGGCCCGCCGTTCGCCGAATAAGAATGGCCCACCCGCTAACGCAGGTGGTTCTGACATGGCGCGACCAGTATTACCCAAACAATCGCGGGAGCCGCTGCCGCCAGTCTTTCGGAAGCAGAATCTCCATCGCGTCGTCAACCGTAATGATGCCGAGAATATCACCCGCTTCATCCATCACCGGCAAGGCCAAAAG
>JANLZV010000085.1:0-4938 GCA_031366425.1 Pyrinomonadaceae bacterium
TTGGCCTCAAGATAATCGCGGCCTACCAAGCGATCCGGGAGAGTCGCCGAAGTGCTAGCAACACGATCGAGATCCGTTAGTTGCGTTCCCAATACTTCAGCTTTGACGATGCCCAGACTCAGGCCTGCGATGATGGAGAGTATTGCCACTAGAATGATCGTTAAGATTGTGTTTTTGCGTGTCATTGTTCTGCTCCTTTTTGAAAATTTGTCGTACACCGGTATGACCCTTGGCCATCATCGTTTTTCTCACTCCGAAAATCTTTTTCTTGCTTTCGCGCCGAAGCAAGCCGACAGTCGTCCGTAACTACCCGCGCTTCGTGCCCTCATCTGCTTAATGACACTCTGCGTTAATACAATTCTCAGCCGAGGTCGCTCTGGCGTCCTTCCGAGCGAGACAACAATAGAACTTGTCGGAAGGTGATGTTTTGAGCGGTGGCGCGAACAATTACAAACCATGCGGGCGAAAATCACTCGCTTCCAATCGTCCTGTAGGCGAGACGGTTATATAGGAGGGCAACTCGATGGATTCCGAAACACAAGAAAAGGTAACCCAACATCTGTTAACTCTCATTTGTATTTCAGCGTTCATGCTGTTTCTATACGCTCTGATCGAGCACGCTTACGATGCCAATGTGTCCTCGGCACTTCTTGGCAGCTTGTTTTCAGATTATGGCGTTTGAGGGTTAACGTAACAGCGACCGACCGCCAGAACTGAGTAGTAGGGCCGGCACAAACTGGAGTTGGAAATAGAACCGGCGGGGGATTTCACCCTCGCCGGTTCTGGTTTTCTAAGTGAAGTTTCCCAACAACCAAGACAATCAACTGGTATTATCTTTGACAGAAGGATCGAATATGACTGTAAAATCGTTCTAAACATTTCAACACCTCTGTGGACCCAGAAACAACCAAATCGCTATGAGTTTTGCTCCGACACTGTCGACGACTACCCCAGCCGCTGAAACGTCTCCGTTAAGTTTTAAGAAACTGGACGGGCGGGCGATCTTGCCGTCGCGCGGCAGCATTGCGGCGGCGGGGCTGGATCTCTACGCAATCGAAGAGGTAACTATCCTTGCGGGTGAGCGCTCGCTCGCGCGGACTGGTCTGGCGGTAGCAATTCCTGAAGGTTACTACGGGCGGCTCGCGCCCCGCTCCGGCCTCGCGACCAAACATGGACTCGATACCCTGGCTGGCGTGATCGATGCCGACTATCGCGGTGAGATCGGTTGCCTGCTTCACAACAACGGGCGGGAGACAATTCACTTGCCGGCCGGAAGCAAGATTTGCCAGTTGATCATCGAGAGGATAATCACTCCAACGGCTGTTTGGGCAGATGAAATTGATGAAACCGAACGCGGTAGCGACGGGTTTGGGTCGACCGGCTAATTGAGAAATTCCCACCGATCTCCGCGCAAAACTAATTCAAGTGGATTTCGACGCGTTGAGGCAGTCCTTCAACACTTAGGACCAGACCTTCGGGGCCGGCTACCGGTTCTTTCTTAGGCGTTTGGAAAAACAAGAACCCATCGCGTCGTCGATCGGAATCGGATAAGGGCGACTTCAAATCGATCGCGTACGTGGCAAACTCCTTTTCAAATTGCTTGCGCGAATTTGGGTTGTAGGCGTAGACCTCATTTGCCTTCAGTACTCGTGAAATTGCATCTTTCGCGGAAACGAGTTTCCATTCTTTGCCTGCGCCATCACGAAGGTGAAACCGCGCGCGCTTGAGTTCTAGTGGCACGCCACTCTCAAAAGCCAGCTCGACACGCACAGCCAGGATGCCGCTCAGCGGTAAATTTGCCTCGAAGAGGTCCTGGCTTTCCTCGTCGGTCAACAGAGCGATCGCTCTGAGAGACGCGCCGCCGGCGCTTTCCGCTTTTACGTTTTCACCAAGCGGCGGCAATTCCACGTTGGGCTTTACCTTGTAGAGCGCGCCCGCGCAGGAAATCGTAAAACTTAAAACCGCCAGCAGGATAAGCGAGAGGAAATGTCGTTGCATGAAGTCAATTTAGCATACGCGTTGCTGCCAGCACAGATCTGATAAGGGCGGTAAAGCCTGGGCCATCGTTGCGATGTTCATATGCTACTATGACGCAAAAATATGATTCGACCTTTTCGTGGTGTTACCCCCCAAGTTCCTGACAGCGCTTACGTCGATGTGAGCGCGCAAGTGATCGGCGACGTGCATCTGGGCGAACAGTCGTCGATTTGGTGCAACGCAGTCTTGCGCGGAGACATGTACTACATTCGCATCGGTGATCGCAGCAACGTCCAGGACAATTCCGTCATTCACACCCGCACCGGATCCCATCCGACAATTCTTGAGGATGAAGTAACCGTGGGCCACAGCGTCACGCTTCACGGCTGCTACATCGAGCGAGGTTCACTGATCGGAATCGGATCGATTGTGCTGGATGACGTGCGCGTGGGCACGCAGTCGTTAGTAGCGGCTGGCTCTTTGATTTCACCGGGCACGATCATTCCACCGCGTTCATTAGTGATGGGGATTCCAGCGCGGGTAAAACGTCCGTTGACGGAAGAGGAAGTGGCCGGGCTGAACGAGTTCTGGATGAACTATGTGAAGTACACGAGAATCTATAAGGAAGAAGCTTGAGCAAAATTTGCAAACAAAGGGGATAACTGGTGATGCAATTTCGTCTGATTAATTTTCTGTTCATAGTCTTTATTGTCGGTTTCGCAATTTCGGCGAACGCGCAAGTTGCGGCCACTGGCATGGGAGTTTCGGTTTCTCCAGCCGATGCTTCATCGCAATCCGGTTCCGATAACGCCTATACCCTTAAGAAAGGTGACAACGAGTTTGGGTTTTGGGCAGGCGGAGCCTTTGCCGCCACCACGGCATTCGGCGGACTGACCAAGGCTGAAGCGAGTGATCGCAAATTCTTCATCGCCGCGTTTCGTTATGGCAGGACGCTGGTAGCCAATGACAGCATGGCTTTGCAATACACGCTCGATGCGATCCCGTTGGCACTAGCCACTGGAAACATCGCGCAGGTGACAACGGTCGGCCCGATCACAACTTTCAGGCGGGAGACCGCGTATGGCGGCGGCTTGACTCCGCTCGGATTGCAACTCGATTTCGCCAATGGCTCGAAGGTTCATCCTTTCATTCATGTAAACGGAGGCGGTTTGATCTTCAATCAACCCGTGCCGCTACCTGATGCCGGCCGGTTTGCGTTCGTCGGAGAAGCCGGGACGGGCCTCCGCGTCTTTACCTCGGAGCGACGGGCCGTCACTCTGGGTTTCAAGTTTCATCACATCTCGAATGGCGATCGTTCCGGTTCCAATCGCGGTCTAAACCAATTCATCTTCTACGGCGGTTTCTCTATTTTCAAATAAATGGCCTCTGGGAAAACTCAACCAGCGCGCGGCATGCGCGATTTTCTTCCCGCTGACGTCCGGCGGCGTGAATACGTGATCGGCGTCATTAAGGAAGTGTATGAACGTTACGGTTTCGAACCGCTGGAAACTCCCGCGGTTGAGAATATTGAAACGCTAATGGGGAAGTATGGTGAGGAAGGGAACCAACTTATCTTCAAAATCCTCAAGCGCGGGGAACACGAAAAGACTGGCGAAGCCGATCTTGCCTTGCGATACGACCTGACTGTGCCTCTCGCCCGCGTCGTTGCTCAATATCAAAACGATCTTCCCAAGTTTTTCAAGCGCTATCAGATTCAACCCGTCTGGCGTGCGGATCGTCCCGCGCGCGGAAGGTTTCGGGAGTTTTACCAGTGTGATGTGGATGTGCTTGGTTCAAAATCAATGGCGGTTGAAGCTGAGTTAATTGCCGCAGCAAGTGATGCGCTCGTTGCGCTCGGCTTTAATGACTTCACCATTCGTTTGAATCATCGTCAGATCTTGAAGGGAATTCTCGACGCGACGGACGTACCGCCCGAGAAGCACAGCGACTTTCTCGTCGCCCTGGACAAACTAGACAAGATTGGGAGGGAAGGGGTCGTTCACGAGTTTAAACAGCGCGAGATTTTTTTGGACGAAGGAAACAAGGCAGTAAGGCTCCTTTTGGAACTCGTGATAGTTGAAGTTGAAAAGGCTTTCGATCCGGAAGTGCAAGCGCGAGGCGATTTCAATGCTGAGGAGCGCAGCCAGCTAAATGATCAATTGTTAGGGAAAGTCGACAAGATTCTTGCTGGAAATCCTGCAGGCCAGAATGGCTCTGCTGAACTTAAGACCCTGCTTCATTTGATCGAACAAACTCCTGCCAACGGAAGAGTTGAGTTCGACCCATGTTTGGCACGCGGGCTGTCCTATTACACCGGCGCGATTATGGAGATTCGCGTCAGCGGAATCGGTAGCTTGGGCGGTGGCGGACGTTACGACAATCTCGTCGGCATGTTCCTCGGCAAGGACGTTCCGGCCTGCGGTTTTTCATTAGGGCTGGAACGCATCATCGTTGTGATGACCGAGCGCGACTTGTTTCCTTCTCGCTTAGATACCGGACCCGCAGACGTAATGGTTACGATCTCGGATGAAGCCTCCATACCTGAATCACTTAAGCTGGCGAGTGAGCTGCGCGCTGGAGGCTTGCGCGTAATCTTCTATCCAGAGGTCCGAAAACCGAGTAAGCAACTCTTCTTTGCAGATAACCGAAAGATTCGGTTCAGAATGATTGTCGGTCCCGATGAAATCCAGAGCGGCCACTTCAAGGTTAGAGATAAACAAGGCGGTGAAGAGATTCTGCCCCGAAATGAAATCGCCGTGACCCTGCTGAAACGGCTGGAAGAGGACGCAGAAGCTTTGAAAAATAGAAACGAAGGTTTTCAAGCCATAATCGAAGGCAAGCGGACTGACCAGTAGCACCGAATGTTAAGCCATGGAGAAGACGCTACGAGTCCTGAACAGAATGGTGAAGGATGGCGTGATCGAACAATACGCCATCGGTGGAGCAGTCGCAGCTCTCTTC
>JANLZV010000176.1:0-7311 GCA_031366425.1 Pyrinomonadaceae bacterium
TTCGATCCAGTCAGTCGCTAACAGATCCGCGAAAGCGACATAGTCCTTGCTTTTGATTACGTCCCACACAGATTTTTCTTTGGCAATCGCGTCTGCTTCGGTCATCGTTGGCGCGACGGTTTCGGGTACGTTGTGACTAGCATCTGAAATGACTTCTTTGTTGGTTGGGGGTGCGGCGCAAGCTACTGCTAACACGAGCGCTGAAACGAACAGGAAAAACTTTTTCATTGGTCTGACTCCTTGGTGGCAGCGCGGCTGCTTTTATGCGAAGTAAAATTATTAGTCAATATCTGTTTCGCAAGCCTGGCCGGCGAACTGTTATCCGCCGGCGCAGGCTGCGAAGCTGGCAGGTGTGTTAGGGAGTTGGCTTAGTTGCCGGCGAACTCTTCATAGACGGCGAAGCCTTTGCGGCGGGTGACGCAGTGGTCGAAGTGGTCGTGGCCGGCGTGGTCTTCGCAGCCGGCGAAGCCGCTACCGCGGGTGAACTTGACGGCATGACCTGCTGGATCTTCGTGCTGATGCCCGCTTCAAGTTTCCATTCGCCGTTGCGTCTGCCAAAGGTATCCACGAAGCGATATTGACCGCTGATATCAACTGTTTTGCCATCCGGCAATTTCAGTTTGCCGTTCTTCATAATGCTGCGCCCGGTTACGATAGCTGCGTCAGCATTCAACACCTTCACTTTAAGGTCTGCCATTTCAACCGAGTCAGCACTCACCATTCCTTCCTCAGTTCCCTTGGCATCCTCTTCTCGCGTGCCGGTGCTGCCGTCTGGATAGACCAGGATTACGTCGTCGGCCTCCACGCGGCGCACCGCGGCCCCATCCTTTTCTCTCATTGCTCTGGGCCAGTCGTTTTCAATCTTCAGCAAGGCAGTTTCAATCGCGACGGTATCGACGGCGGGGCGCGCGGCAGTGTTGTCCCCCGGCGCGGGACTATTCGTAGTTATGGTGGCCGGTTGGCAACCACTCAAGAACAACAGGGCAAATGCCAGCGAGGCCACGGACCCAAAACCTTTTCGTTTCATGATTCACTCCTTCAATGTTGATCGTTAGCTAAATAAACGCAGACTGACGGAAAACCGGGCGAAAATGCAATCTGCTTCTATGCCAAAATACCATTCGAGTCAATAGTTGCTGGGCTATCAGCCCGCAGCGGAGAGCCTGGCGATCAATTTAACGAGGGCGGGACGAGGCGCATTTTGGGCGCTGACTGCGCCAAAGCATTGACAACATGAATCGTCGGCGATATTGTCCGCAACAGTCACGACTGCCGGCGGTCGCAGGAAACCCGGCACTCATTCTTTACCTTGCGAACTCCGCGCCCTTGGTGAATGCAGTTTTTTCGAAGGAGTACCCGATGAATCGTTCATTATTTAACCCCGCAAGTAACTTTCGTTTTTTGGCTTTGGTGGCCGCGATTATCGGTCTGCTGGTTGCCGGCAACGGGAACGCGCAACGAAAATCAGCCGGTCAGTCGGACGCGGAAAATCCCCCGGCGTTTCATGAGTATCGCGGTGTGCAGCTCGGCATGACGTCTGCGGAGGTCAGAAAAAAACTGGGTGACCCGAAAGATAAGAGCGACGAACAAGACTTCTTTATCTTCAGTGACACCGAGACCGCGCAGATCGTTTACGACAAGACCCAGAAGGTCATTACTATCTCTGCGGACTTCATGAGTCTGAACAAAGCGGCGCCGACTGCGAAAGACGTGGTGGGGATCGACCTCGAAGCCAAACCAGACGGCTCGCTGAATAAGGTGATGCGTTTTCCGAAGGCGGGTTATTGGCTCTCCTACAATCGCACGCCGGGAGCAGATTTCGTCGTTACGATTACCCTACAGAAACTTTAGCCAGCACCTCGTCCCACGTTTTTCCGAGCCAACCTTCAGCGCTTTCGGCGCCGCAGTTGCCATCGTTGAAACTTCATTATAATTCCGGACCAGCACCACGGATGTTAAAAAACACTGCTGGTGTCTGCGTTTCCGTAGCTGGACGAGTTAGCATTTGCCCGCGTATGCTGCTGATGACTCCAGACCTTCAGTTTTCCCCAAGTGCGACCAGCCATTTCACTTTCCAAACCCGACGCCGATGATGCGACCCTGCGCCCTATCCTTTCTCGGCGGCGGCTTTCACAATTAATAAAAGATCGGGCCCTGGCCGAAGGGTTTGAGAAGGTGGGCATCGTTCCCGCCGGAAGCCTGGATGATGAACGCGTGCATTTGAACGACTGGCTGGCGCGTGGCTATCAAGGCAACATGCGTTGGATGGAGCGCGATCCCAAACTCCGCACCGATCCACGCAGATTTTTTCCACCTGCCCGCTCCGTAATTGTCGTCGCAAAAAATTACTACTCTGCCGCCGCGCATACGGATGAGGATCGGACCGGAAAGGTTTCGCGCTACGCCTGGGGCGACGATTATCACGACGTAGTTGCCGGTAAACTCCGTTCGCTGCTCGAGTGGATCAAGGATGAAGTGCCCGACGTGGAAGGGAAGGTTTGTGTCGACATTCAGCCGATGATGGACAAGGCCTGGGGCGTACAGGCCGGACTCGGTTGGATAGGCAAGCATACAAACCTGAT
Organism: Pyrinomonadaceae bacterium; assembly: GCA_031366425.1. Lineage (GTDB taxonomy): Bacteria > Acidobacteriota > Blastocatellia > Pyrinomonadales > Pyrinomonadaceae > PSRF01. The sequence continues at coordinate 2,583 of JANLZV010000176.1, forward strand.
CACGCGTGACTATGGATCGTGGGTTTTCATCGGCGAGTTGTTATTAAACATCGAGTTGGAATACGACGTGGAACAAGTGGCTGATCATTGCGGTGCCTGCACCCTTTGTATCGACGCCTGTCCCACCCAAGCCATCACCGCGCCTTACGTCGTGGATTCAAACAAATGCATCTCTTACGCCACCATCGAACTGCGAGACGAAATGCTCCCTCGCGAGATTGCCACTGAACTCAATGGGTGGCTCTATGGTTGCGACATTTGTCAGGATGTTTGTCCCTGGAACCGTTTTGAGCAGGTCACAAATGAACCGCGCTTTCAACCGCGCGCGGGAAACGTAAACCCTTCGCTGGACGAGTTGCTTGAACTGACGCCTGAAAGTTATGCAGTCCGCTTCCGTCACAGCGCGATGAAACGCGCGAAGCTGTCGGGCCTGCAGCGAAACGCGCGCGCACTGATTGGTGAGGTAGACGATCACGCGCGGAGCGGAGGAGGCGATCGCCCCGACGGTTAGCCAACGCTGGTTGTCAACGCTCCCTGCCTGCTTTATCGTCTTACCCAAACGTGCAACTCTCCGAAAGAGGCCGAAAAATAAATGAAGCTGCTGAGTTTGTTTCTAACCGCACTGGTCGTCCTGGTTTCGTCGATCCCCACTCAAGCTCAAGATCCTAAAACGCCTGCCGACCTGCATCGCCTGGCGGCTGATTATTACAACTGGCGTAATCAGAACTTTCCAGTTTTCTCGAGCGACGCGGGCCTGCATACCTGGGATAACAAGCTGACGGACTATTCACTTTCGGCCGTGCTGGCGCGCAGGCTTTACGCGAAGGAGACGCTCGGCAAAATTGACAAGATGCCGGCTGCTTCGTGGGCCAAAGATGACCGCATCGACTGGCTACTCTTCCGCGCCCAACTCGAAGGAGTCGTCTTTTTTAATCGGGTAATTGATTTTGAGCAGACGGATCCGCAGACTTACGTTAACGAGTGTAGCAACGGAATCTTTTCCCTCCTGAAGAAGGAGTACGACTCGCCGCGAAACCGCGCGCTCTCAGCTACCGCGCGGCTTAAACAGATGCCGGCGCTGATTGAGCAGGGCAAAGGAAACCTCATCAAACCAGTGCGGCTCTACGCCCAACTCGCGATTGATTCAGCGCGATCCATCGACAGCTTGTTCAATGACAGTTTGATGACCCTCGCCAAGGACCTCTCGCCCGCTGAGCGAAACGATCTGATCAAGGCACGTGATGCGGCCATCGCTTCGCTGCATGGGTTTGCTGACTGGCTTGAGCGGCGGCTTCCCGGCATGGTGCCCTTCAAACCGATGGGCGAGGAAAACTACAACTACATTCTCAAGAATATTTACTTGCTGCCGCTCGATGCTAAGCAGGTCGAGATGCTCGGCCAGGCGGAACTCGCGCGCTATCGGGGGCTCGAGTCGCTCTTGCCTGATCCGTCCTTAGCGGATCCGAACCCCGCGCGCAGTAAGAATGTGCCGGCGGACCAGAAGGCGTTTCTCAAAGCATACGAGAGTCGCCAGGCTGAGATGGTCAGTTTTTTGAAGACCAACCGGCTAGTCACCCTGCCGGCTTACCTTGGTCCATTTGAAATTCGTCAATTGCCCGAAGCGTTTAAGCCCACGAGTCCCGGCGGTTTCATGAATCCTCCGGGCGTTTACGACAAAGACGATAGCGGCTTTTATTTCATTCCAACTTACAACCCGGCGAGCAAGAACTTTTACATTCGCGCCGCTATTGAAGATCCGCGGCCGATCCTTGGTCACGAAGGAATCCCCGGCCACTTTCTGCAGCTCTCGATCGCAAACCATCTATCGAATGAAATTCGCCGTCAACATGGCGACGGCATCTTCGTCGAGGGTTGGGCGCTTTACGGCGAAGAGATGTTGTCGCGCACCGGGCTTTACCAGAACAACTCGCCGGGGCAGGCGCAGATCCTCCGCCTTTCGCGTTATCGCGCGGCGCGCATCGGCGTCGACGTAAATCTGCACACCGGAAAGTGGACCTTCGAGCAGGCCGTAAATTATTTCATGGAAGCTGGTGGACTCGATCGCGAGTCGGCCACGGGTGAAGCCGCGGGCGCAGCTGCTAGTCCGACGCAAAAAATTACTTACATGGTCGGCAAGTGGCAGATCATGCGACTATTGGGAAAATATCGCGACCAGCAAGGGGCTAACTATCGGCTGGGCCAGTATCACGACGATCTGATCAAAAACGGCAGCCTGCCGCTTTCGATCGTTGAGTGGATCTTGCTGGACGATAAGTCTTCGCTGGATCAAGCGCTGAGGTAGATACCACTTAACCATCTATCAGTTCGTAGAAAATCAATCACAACTTAACGAGGGGGAGAAACCGTCTTGAAAACTAACTACACGGGGTTTTTTACTGTGCTGTGCTTAAGCCTGCTACTCGCAACTGCCTGCGGGAAAAAGGTTCAGGAAACAACCACCACCGCGACACCTTCGGGAGTGCCCTTCGGGGTCAATTTGCCACTGCCGCGCGACCTGAAAAATGCGGAGAGTCAGCCCACATTGTTGAAGGCATCAGCTGTGGTAATTTCCACGCCAACCGCCGACGAGTTTTTTATTGGCAAGGAACAATTTCCGCGTGACGCGCTTAGTGACGTGATTGAGGGCAGGTTGAAGGGACAACCGCCCGCCGACAGGGTTGTTTACGTTGCGAGCAGCCTTTACCTGGACCATGGGCACGTGCTGAAAATCCTTGAAAGCGCTCGGCTCGCGGGTGTGGACACCATTGCCCTGCTGGTGGAACGACCGGCGGGAAAAACTACGCCAAGTCTTTTTAAAGTGAAGCTACTTCCGGAACCAAAAATTGACGACATGCCGCCCAAACCAGATCCACTCGCGTTGCTGGTTTCGATAGAGGCGGGGGACAAGGTGCAACTCAACCAGAAGCCAATGGGAAACGCGACCGATACATCAAGCTTGGTACAAGCGTTAACCGCAGCGCTTCAGCAACGCAAAGAGAACGAGAAGAGCGTGGTAATTAAAGCCAGTCGGTCGACCGTTTACAATCAGGTCGTTCACCTTATCGACGCAGCGCGGGGCGCTGGAGCCAATCAGATCATCTTGCAATTGGACGACCTGCCCCTATGAACTTGGAGCCTTTAAATCCAGCATTCGATGATCAAGTGAGTCGCAGCTTTGAGCGCCAGCCGGTCATGAATTTGATCGGTGCAGCGTTGACGCTGGTTGAGGCAGGGGTGATTGAGATCACCCTGCCCTACCGCGCCGATCTCGCGCAGCAACATGGCTACGTGCATGCGGGCATCATCACCACGATTGCCGACTCCGCGTGCGGTTACGCCGCTTACACGTTGATGCCGGCCAACTCGGAAGTGCTCAGCGTCGAGTTTAAAGTAAACCTGCTCCGGCCGGCGCAATGTGAGATGTTCGTGGCGCGTGCGGAAGTGATCAAAGCGGGGAGAACGCTAACTGTGGTCCGCGCGGACGTCTTCAGCAGCAAACTAGCAAACGAGCGTGAGCTAGTAGCGACTATGTTGGCGACTCTAATTTGTTTGCCCAGTAGCTCCAAGTCAGAAGTCCGACCATAGAGAAGCCTCAAATGCGATCGCTCGAAGCGACGGCTTCCATTTTGATCTCGACGTTTGGTTGAAAGTCCTACCGCTGATTACAATACACATCCCCCTGCTGAAGTTTCGTTCCCCTCGGTTACACAACCAACTCCCTGGAAGGCTTACTCATGATTAACGGAAGTGACAAACGAACTGCGGACTATCCTGTCGACGAAATATTTCTTGATCGCTGGTCGCCGCGCGCCATGACGGGTGAAGCGATCGCCAACGAAGATTTGATGGTGCTGTTTGAGGCCGCGCGCTGGGCTCCTTCTTCATACAATAATCAACCGTGGCGAATGCTTTACGCCCATCGCGACAGCAAACATTGGCAGCTCTTTTTTGATCTGATGGTTGAATTCAATCAGAGTTGGGCCAAAGACGCGGCAGCCTTGGTAGTCTTCATCTCGCGCACGCATTTTGATTTCAACGGCGAACCTTCCGTGACCCACTCGTTTGACACCGGAGCTGCCTGGGAGAATCTGGCGCTGCAGGGTTGGCGCCAGGGCCTGGTTGTACACGGGATGCAGGGGTTTGATTACGAACGCGCGCGCACTGCGCTGAAGATTCCCGAAGGGTTTCAGGTCGAAGCGATGTGTGCAATTGGTAAGCCCGCAGACCCGGACACGCTCTCCGCAGACTTGCGGGCGAAGGAAATCCCGAGTGACCGGCGCAAACTCGAACAGACAGTTTGCGAAGGCCCATTCTCTTTTTAGGAAACGAACTGTAGCTACGACTTCAGGAAGTCGAGAATTAGCGAAAGCGTTTCCTCCGGCTGCTCTTCCTGCGGCACATGACCGGCGTGATCGATGATGGCGAGCTTTGAGTCGGGGATGGCTTCGTCGAGCATGTTTCCGATCGAGAGCGGAATCACTTTATCGTTGCGGCCCCAAATGATCAGGGTTGGCACGCTGATAGTCGGATAGGTGGTTGTAAACGCTTCGAAGTTATCGGGCACAGCCTGCTTTGCCACCTGAAGGAGCGCTTGCCGACCGCCGGGTGAGCCGATCGGTTTTCCATAGGCCTTAATCTGTTTCCATTCAATCAGACTTCGCTTGTAATAAGAATAGAGCAGAACGGTAAGGGCGTTCATGCTGGGCGGCACCAGGTGCAGCGCCAGCCA
>JANLZV010000230.1:0-3209 GCA_031366425.1 Pyrinomonadaceae bacterium
ATCAGAGGCCACGAGTGACGGGAACTTTCATTACTTTCGAAGGAATCGACGGCAGCGGTAAGTCGACTCATCTGCGGCTGCTCCGAAACTTCCTGCAAACAAATGGTATCGAGGCTCTCATCACGCGAGAACCTGGGGGCACGCCGGTGGGAAACCGCCTGCGCGCCGCGCTGCTCGACGTGCAGGAGGAAGTTGATCCACTCACCGAGCTGCTCGTGTTCGCGGCGGATCGCGCGCAACACGTGCGGCGGGTGTTGCGTCCCGGAATCGCAGCTGGACGCGTGGTGATTTCCGATCGCTACGCCGACGCCACCGCCGCTTATCAGGGAGCCGGACGTGGGTTCCCGGTTGAACTGATTCAGGAAATCATTCAACTCGCGACTGAAGGTCTGCGACCCGACCTGACATTGCTGTTTGATCTTTCAGTATCGGAATCAAGCACGCGAACGCAACGTCGAACGAATGGCAAACACGCCGGCGACAGGTTGGATGGCGAGCCGGCGGAGTTTCACACCCGCGTGCGTGAAGCCTATCTGCGTCTTGCTACGGCTGAACCCGAACGCATCAAGGTAATTGAGACTAACCGTTCCCTTGAGAAAACTCAGGACGACGTCCGCGCGATTGTGGTTCCTTTCCTGGCAAGCCGTGGACATAAATTGGCGGCAGTGAGCAGTGAGCAGTGAGCGATCGGCAGTCAACGGTCCGCAGTCGGCGGTCGCCAGTGAGTCCGGCAACCGACTCGCGATTAACGACTGGCGAATCACGACTGCCATAGATAGAAATGTTTGATCAACTAACCGGAAACGAACACGTCAAGAGTCTGCTGCGGCGGATGTTGGAGTCTGGCCGTCTGCCTGGGGCAATGGTATTTGTCGGCGAAGAAGGCGTCGGCAAAAAACTGTTCGCGCTCGAAATTGCGAAGGCCCTCAACTGTCGCAAGCGACAGGGGATCGAGGGTTGTGGATCGTGCGCGGTCTGCAAACGCATTGCAAAGTTTAACTATCCCCAAAGTGCAGAATCCGACGACTGGAAAAAGATCGTCTGGACCGACCATCCAGACGTGGGCATCGTAGTCGCTCCTAAGCGCGTCTTGATCGTTGACCAGATGCGCGAGATCGAAGCCGCGGCTAACTACCGGCCGTTCTAAGGTGAAGCTCGAGTTTTCCTGGTAGACGATGCGGACAAACTAAACGACTCGTCCGCGAATGCCTTGCTGAAAATTCTTGAGGAGCCGCCTCACACTTCTCATATCATCCTGTTGACGTCTCGACCCGCGATGTTGTTGCCGACGATCCGGTCGCGTTGCCAGATGATCCGCTTCTCGCCCGTGGCCGCCTCAGAGATTGAAAGCTATTTGATCAAGAATAACCTCGCGGAAACCAAAGATGCACACATTCGCGCGCGCGTGGCTCGCGGCAGTATTGGTCGCGCTCTCTCGCAGGACACCGAAAAATTCGAAGCCCAGCGAGCATCGATGCTGAAGGTACTCAAAGCAATTGCTGCCGGAGACGATTCAATTCAACTCCTGCGTTCGGCCGAAGAACTCAACGAGGCGCGTTACAAAGACGAGTATGAAACGCGGTTGGATATTCTGGAGACCCTGATTCGGGATGCCTGGATGTTGGCCCTTGGTGTTTCTGCCGGCAAAGTGGTGAACGAAGATTTGCTGCCGCAACTAGAATCGATCAGCGCCCGACTCGATCGGCACCGCCCCGGCGGTTGGATTTCCCTGATCGAAGAAATGCGCGAACAGTTGATCGTCAACATCAACCGCAAAGCTTCAACCGACTCGCTTTTTCTCACCATGGCCGCCGCCACGGCTCCGCTCAAGAAACGTCGATTCCTAATCAAGTAGGGCTTATCAGTGGGTAGTGGGCAGTGGGTAGTGGGCAGTGGGCGGTGAGCAGTCAGTAAGGCGGAAGCCCGATGCCCACTGCTCACTGCTCACCGCTCACTGCCCACTCTCCCAGCGCATCCGCGAGTGGGACAATGTGTTCGCGGTAGCGAAGCACGCGTTGGTAGTGGCCGGCGCTTACTCTCTTCGCTCCATGGTGCTCGTAAAAAGGCAACTCCTGTTCAAAACGTCGCGCGCTCGCCTCTGCATCAACCGGACGGAGTCGCTCCAATCGAAAGCCCTCCAACGGTGCTCGGCCAAGCGCGTTATCAACTTCCCCCGCCAGCTCGGCGTAACCCTGCGCTGCCGCCATCTTTCGCGCCAGAGCGTCCCCCTCCAAGTGGAGCCAAATCTCATCTGCCTGCGATTCTTGAGGAACGGGTTCGATCGGATTGACGAGCGAGAACTCGAAGTTTGCCAGCTCGCGCGAATTCGTCCGCGCAGCAACTGCCGCCGCCGCGTTTGTTATCAAACGGCAAACGTCATGCATTGGGTTGTAGCCTTCAAGGGCATCGCCGGCCACGAAGTTAATCTTCTCGTCGACAAACGCCTGGCCCATCTCCCGGGCCAGCCCGATAAAGAGATCAAAGTCGCGATCGAGAATCGCAGCGTAAGCGTCCGAATCACTTAATCGTCCATAGATTGTGGCTGGACGCGCACCGCAGGCCTCGAGAATTCTCGTAGTCGAATCAATTCTGGATTGCTGCGAACGTCCTGAGCCGTCAGTTAGCACAAATACCAGCGGGCGAGCCACTTCGAGCCAGCGATGGACCACGAGCTCGTGACCGGGATGGGCGACGACTAGTGTGGCGCGAGTGCCGCTCATGACGTTCTGATTTGGGGCAACCATTCGAGTTTCGGATTACGAATGACTATCCGCAGATTACGGCGATTACACAGATTATAGCCAAACAGTTTGCCCGACTGAGATGATCAAATATGCGTAATCTGTGTAATCTGCGGATAGCGAAAAGGGGAAAGCGCGAGTCCGCAAAGGCTCCACATCGAACAGTCGACCGACCGTAGCTCACCTATCCACACCGATGCCGGATAGTCGCTCAACCAGGTAGGTACGATTAAAGTTCGCTTCCTCGAAAAACTCTTTTTCGGCGGTGGAGGCCACAAACTGGTGGCCCTCCTGCATTGAGTCGTAATGAATATGCCACCCGCGCTTGCGCTCGCGCGGATTCCACCTGGCTTTGCGATCTCTAAAAACTTTCCTTTCGGCCTGTTGCTGCGACCGGAAGGAATAATGCTTCAGCAGAAACTTGAACGGGTAGACTTTTCGCCCCGCGAAGATTACGTCGTGCCCCGC
>JANLZV010000238.1:0-5407 GCA_031366425.1 Pyrinomonadaceae bacterium
GAAGAAACTTTTACCGCAGGCTGCGCGCGAGGGTTGGAATTGCTTGTTTTATCACGACCCCGACGAGCCGCTGTGTCGCGTTGTCGAGGAAAACGGGAAACTGCGCGCTGTGCGCTACCAAAACTGAGTGTACCCGCAGATTACACAGATTACGCAGACCGAAAGTTACGTTTGGAAGTGAAGGCTTCAACAATTGTTTTGAAATAAGGGTAATCTGCGAAATCTGTGGATAGGCTAATCGAACAAAATCGAATGCAGAAAGCAAAACTCGGAATCATCGGCGGCAGCGGACTTTACCAGATGCCGGAATTGACTGACGTCGAAGAACTCAAGATCGACACGCCTTTTGGCAGTCCGTCTGACGCTTTTATCATCGGCTCGCTCGAAGGCCAGCGGGTTGCCTTTCTGCCGCGACATGCGCGCGGGCACCGCTTCACGCCCAGCGAGGTCCCGTTTCGCGCAAATATCTACGCGATGAAATTGCTCGGCGTCGAACGCATTCTCTCGGCGTCTGCGGTGGGCTCGCTGCAGGAGCAATATGCGCCGCTCGATATGGTGATTCCCGATCAGTTTTTTGATCGGACGCGGGCGCGGGCGCACGAGTCAACTTTTTTTGGTGAAGGGATCGTGGCGCACGTCGCCTTTGCGCATCCGGTCTGCAATGAATTGGGAGACGTGCTGGAGGAGTCGTGCAAAGTTGCCGACGTCAAGGCCCACCGTCGGGGTACTTATCTATGCATGGAGGGTCCAGCGTTTTCAACCCGGGCCGAGTCGGAAGTTTACCGGTCATGGGGGATGGACATCATCGGCATGACCAATCTGCAGGAAGCTAAGCTCGCGCGCGAGGCGGAGATTTGTTATGCGACTCTCGCTTTGGTGACAGACTACGATTGCTGGCATCCGGGCCACGACGCTGTGACCACCGATAGCGTGATTGAGTATTTGAACAAGAACGTTCGCAACGCGCAGCTAATCATTAAAGACGCGGTTAAGCGTTTGACCACCCAAGAACGCCGCTGTAAGTGTGGTTCGGCGCTGGAGCATGCAATTTTCACCGCCCCTGAGTCGTGGCCGGCGGCGACGCGCACGAAACTTGACGCTATAATCAAAAAGTATGGCGGCTGATGGAAATAATTGCATCAAAGTTCCGGTTTAATTGAACACTTTGATGCGCCCGGGTTTGTAGACTGAACCTGGGTGCGTCCATACGGCTTCGGATTTGAAAGGTGATTTATGAGAAAAGTATTTCTGACAGTGCTGGCCCTGGCCACCGCGTTGATCGTTTTGGCTCCCGCTTCCTACGCGCAAGGCGCAGCGAAGACTGGACCATCCTCCGCGGTTTTGCGTGACGCTGACCTGGAAAAAGATTCGTTACACAACCTCGAGGTGGCTCGTCACTACTTCAAACTCAAGAAAGCCTATGTGGCCGCGATCAAGCGTTGTGAAGAAATCGATGCCGGCAACCCAAACTTTGCCAAAATGGATGAGGTGCTTTACATAGCAGGGGAAAGCAGTCTCCGTTTGGCCGACAACATGGGGAAGCAAAAAGCGAAGGAGAAAACTCCCGACCAACTGCGGCAGGATGCGCGCGTCTATCTTTCAAGACTCGTCGGCGATTTTCCAAACAGCGAGTTCATCAAGCAAGCCACCGCAGACTTGCAAACGCTCGGTGGCCCAATCAAACCGGAAGGCGATAAGCCATAGCAGGTTTCGCAAACGGCAGCTTTGGTTAACGCGATTCGAAATCTCCGGCAGTTATCTGCGATCTCTAATCTGAAAACGTAAAGAATAAAATATGTCGCTACTTGTAGTTGGTTCTGTGGCGTTCGACGCTGTTGAAACGCCCTTCGGTAAATGCGAAAAGATGTTGGGTGGCTCCGCTTCCCATTTTTCGATCTCAGCGAGTTACTTCACGGAGGTCCAGATCGTTGGCGTCGTCGGAGGAGATTTCGGCCCTGACGACAAAAAGATCCTGGATGCTCACGATATCGACACCTCCGATCTTGAACGCGTTGAAGATGGCAAAACGTTTCGCTGGTATGGCCGTTATGACTATGACCTGAACGTAGCTCACACGCTAAACACGGAGCTGAATGTATTTGCGGACTTCAAACCGAAGCTCTCTGAAAAATCGAAGAGCGCGCGGTTGGTTTTCCTCGGCAATATTCAGCCCGATCTCCAACGCGAAGTCCGCGAGCAAGTTCCCGGCGCGGAGCTGGTGGCCCTCGACACGATGAACCTTTGGATCGAAACGGCGCGCGAGTCGTTACTAAAGACCATAAAGGGCGTCGATGTGGTGATCATCAACGATGCCGAAGCGCGACAATTAACGGAGATTCCGAATCTGATCAAAGCCGCGCGCACCATACTCTCGTGGGGACCGAAAGCCCTGATCGTAAAACGCGGAGAATACGGCGCGGCGCTTTTCACGGCAGACAGCTACTTTGCCATTCCCGCCTACCCGCTCGAGTCGGTTTTCGATCCAACCGGCGCGGGCGACACGTTTGCCGGTGGGTTTATGGGTTATCTGTCCAGCCAGCCGAAACTCGACGATGCGGCGATGAGACGCGCAATGATCTTCGGATCGGTGATGGCATCGTTCAACGTCGAAGAGTTTGGCACTGATCGCGTGCGACGATTAACGCACAGCGAGATCAACGAGCGTTTTCGCACGTTTAAGCAGATGACGACCTTTGAAGAGATACCGTTTGAGAAAGTGAATAGTAATCAGTGAAAAGTGAAGAGCTCAAACCCGTGCTAATCACTTTCTAACTCTTCACTTTTCACTGATTACTTTTTACTTTCCTGGAGGTCTTTTATGTTTTGTCCCGTTTGCGAGTCTGAGTACGAAGCTGGAATCACACATTGTCCTGACGATAATTCCGAACTGGTTGCGCGGCTGACTTCTGAAAACACAGTACACGATTCAAGCGAAGCTAATTTTGTGGCGCTCCACAATCTCGGTTCGCCCGCGGAAGCAGAAATGGTCAACGACATCCTCCAACAAAACGGGATCCGTTCCGCCATCCAATCAGGGGGTGCTGACGCGTTTTCGCCGTTACTCTCGAGCACCTCTCCCGGCGCTACGATACTCGTCGACGAGCGCGACTATGATCGCGCAAAGGAACTCTATGCTGCTTTTTTCGGCGATGATACGAGCCCTTTGACGGGTGGGATTGCCGACACTGAAGACGCTGCTGAGTAGACGAACGATCACCTGCTTCTCAGGTTGAGTCTCGCCAGAATTACTAAATCGATGGATGGTGTTTCGCCAGACGCAATCGTGGTTTTTATTAGCGCTGCGAATAAGGCTGAAGCGAATCGGATCGCCGAGACGTTGCTCGAAAAGCGCCTCGCTGCGTGCGTGCAAATCCTACCCGGAATCGAATCTATTTATCGCTGGCAGGGAAAAGTTGAGCGGGCGCCGGAAGTGCTCTTGATCGCTAAGACGATGCGCGCGCAGTTCCCGGACCTGGAAAGGGAAGTGCGGGTTCTGCACAGCTATGAGACTCCGGAGATTGTGGCTACGGCGATCGTCGCCGGGTCTAATGCCTACCTCGACTGGATTAGTGAGAGTCTAGGATTCGGCAGAAATCAGGACTGATCTTTGTCCGGCGCACGCGGAGGATCCGCGATTTCCGAAATCAAATGACTTCCCATGGTCAGGGAGCTTTGGCTATCGACGATGATCCTGACTACCTCCGCCGGCGAATCAGTGAGGTGTAAACGTTTTAGATCCTGTTCCGTGACTTTTCCATCCTTCATCGCATGATCGCGAATCCAGTCTATTAGTCCATTCCAATAATCGGATCCAAAAAGCACTACCGGGAAGTTTCGAATTTTCTGCGTTTGAATTAGCGTCAGCGCTTCGAAGAGTTCATCGAGCGTACCGAAGCCTCCGGGAAAAATGATGAACCCAAGGCTGTACATGACGAACATCATCTTGCGCACAAAAAAGTATTTGAACTTTAGGCCCTTGGTCAGGTAGGGATTTGAATTTTGTTCGAAGGGCAACTCGATGTTGCATCCGATCGAAGGCCCGCCGGCTTCAAAGGCGCCCTTGTTAGCGGCTTCCATGATGCCTGGCCCACCGCCGGTGACTACGGCAAACCCTGCGCGGGTAAGCAGGGCCGCGGTTTCCTGGGCGGCTGCATAATCCGGATCATCCGGCCGGGTGCGCGCAGAACCAAAAACTGAAACACCGCGGCTAAGCGTGGCCAACTCATCGAAGCCGGTCACAAACTCACCCATAATGCGGAAGACTCGCCACGTGTCGGTGTGAGTAAATTCGTCCGGCCCCGGACTCTCCAGCAGTTGATCGTCCTGCGTCGTGCCGGCTATGTGTTCGTCAGGTTCTTCTTTATCGACCATTGATGATAGTTCCGAGTTTCAAGTTCCAAGTTTCGAGTTCCCAATTCCAAGTTCCAAGTTTCAGATCTGGTTGCGAATGTTCTCACTAAACTGGAAACTCGAGACTCGAAACCAATTTCATATCCCCATGATGTTATAGCCGCAGTCTACGTAAATAACTTCGCCAGTGATTGCTGAGGAGAGATCACTGCAGAGGAAGAGGGCCGTGTTGCCGACTTCGCGAGGCTCAACGTTGCGGCGCATTGGCGCCTTCTCCGCAGCGTGCTTCAACATCGAGCTAAAATCTCCCACGCCTCGAGCTGATAGAGTCTGAATCGGCCCCGCGCTGATCGCGTTGATGCGGATGTTGCGTGGGCCGAGATCGTTTGCGAGGTAACGCGTACTCGCCTCGAGCGCGGCCTTGGCCACCCCCATGACGTTGTATCCCGCGACTACCTTCTCCGCGCCGTAGTAAGTCATGCAAACGATGCTGCCGCCTTCGGTCATCAGTGGCGTAGCCGCGCGCGCGAGCTGAGGGAGCGAATAGGCGCTGATTTCAAGAGCGGTCGCAAAGGCTTCGCGAGTCGTATCGAGAAACTCGCCGTTGAGCGCTTCGCGAGGCGCATAGGCGATGCTGTGAATGAGGAAGTCCAGCCGGCCAAATTCCTCTCCGACGCGTTTGAAAGTGGCGTCCACTTCTTCAGGCTTGGTGACGTCGCATGGGATGAGCAGCGAACCGGGCATGGCATCCCTGGTCAGGCCCTCAACGTTTTCTTTGAGGCGATCACCTTGATACGTGAAAGCCAATCGAGCGCCCGCTTCGTGTAACGCTTGCGCGGTCGCCCACGCGATTGAGCGTTTGTTAGCAACTCCAAAGATGATTCCGAATTTGTTTTGCAGCATATGAAGTCTCTATATCCGAAAAAAGAACTCTCTGGACTACGATCTTCGCGGCAGCGCGCGAATCACCCGATGCCCAAGCGCTGGACCGTTCTTTGAGGGATGGTTCTAGAAGTCAACCCGGGCGTAGATATCTTGAAGCTCCAGGTCGCAGCCG
>JANLZV010000251.1:0-15004 GCA_031366425.1 Pyrinomonadaceae bacterium
GGTCAGGATGGATATCCACCAGGGGCAGATGGGATACGACCGTGGTGTTCACGTTGACCACGCGCGACGGCTGGTATCAATGTTGATTTACATGTGTGACCAAAGTGAAAATGAAATTGTAGGTGGCGAGCTTTTTCTTCACACCGGGCAGTCTGACTCGGACCGTCATACCCGAATTACGCCGCGACACAATCTCATGGTTGGTTTTCCCTGCACGTCGCGTTCATATCATTCAGTCTCCGAGGTCACCTCGATGGCGGTGCCGCGAAACTATGTGCAAGTGCACATCTCGAGTTCCGTCGATATCTGGCCCAGGGAAGCCATGGGCGGAAATTGGCAGAGAAGGTTTAAGTCACTCAAGCGCCGATTGGGCGGCAGGGGCGGCGTTCTCGCCCGAAGTACTGTCAGGAAATGACCTCATAAGAAACTTACTTAGCGGCAGCGTCGTCGTCTTCGGTGAGTGTCCGGCAAACTTCCCGCGCAATCGATTCTCCCGCCAGTTGATGACCAATCTCATTCCAGTGTCCTCTTCCAGACGACTCTCCGAAACCATGGAGGAAGACTTTATTCCGGTCGGCGTATTCAACGAATGATGGAGCGAGATTCAAGACGGCAAATCCTTTAGCATCGCCGAGCGCTTTGATGCGTTGCTCAGGATAAAAAAGGGTCTGGACTCCAAGCCGGTTCATGAACCGCTGTCGATTCTCAGGGTTTGGGTTGACCTGAACTCCCACGGTTCCAGTGACAACTAAAAATCTCGCGCCCTTGGCATTCACTTCATTCCGCATCTGTTCGAATAACGCTTCGGTCGTCTGCCAGGCGTTTTCCCACTGCGGATTAGCCGCTCCCCCATAAACTTCGTGGTCCATTCCCGGCTCGTGCTGGTTAGCACTGTACTTCTCCGCAGAGCGGTCGCGCGATTGATATGCTTCGCGCGCCGTGTAGATCAATCCGAGTATCCGCGAGTGATTTTGTAGCCAACTGAAAGCAGTGCCGAGGAATGACTGCCTCAGTCGGAAGGTGAACGTCTGAGTTCGGGCCGTGAGCAAAGAGTTGTCGAGCGTTAGTTTTCCGTCCTGCAAGACGAAGTAGGGGAGCGGTTGGTTGCGGTATTCGTTAAGCGTCCGGGAATTATCGCGAATGTCGTTACCGGTAGTTACGAGCAATACGATCATGTCCGGCGAATACTGCCACAGGCGTTTACGCAGCAAAATCAATTCGCGCGCGGTTGAAAATCCGGAGATCCCAAAACTGAGGACTTCAATTTTTTGCTTCGCGGGCCGGTGACAGTCTTGCAGTCTTCGCTCCATCACCGACCAGAACGTTTTCTCCACAGGCACTTGAAATGCTTCGACGTAAGAGTCGCCGAGGACTGCGATCCTTAATGTGTCAGGCGGCTTAGCCATTGTGTGTTCGCGATCGCGAAAACCCTGGCTGTTGATCCTCACGTAAGTCAGCGCTTCTTTTTTCCACCAACCTTCGGCTCCCGGTCGGAGTGAAAACCCGACATCTTCGTCAGCGATGTAGGGATTGAAGTAAGTGAAGCCGGCGAGGCGTAGGGCTACTTCACCAACCAGGATGGCCGCGAAGACACTGATCAGGAATAGCGCGAGCTTTGCGAATCGCGGACGACGGCGAGGGCCGGCGGTGTTAGCTGCGGTGGCAGGGGGTTCTGTAGTTGCAGTCATGAAAACAGCCCGGCCCCTAGCTGCGTTGGCCTTCGGGCGCGACTTCAGCTTCTGCTTCAAAGTCACTGCCGACCTTTTCACCCAGCACTACGCGTACCGTGTGGGTCTTGCCATCATCAGTTAACGAAATCTCGCCGTCGGTTTGGACCGCGCCGTCGAGTTCCACGCTGGCGACGCCGCGACTAATTCCAAGAGGATTTTCAACCTTGATGCGATACATTGCCGCGCCGCGACGGTAGTTAATTTCATATTCGCGCCACCAACGTGGAATGCAAGGATCAATTTTCAAAGTCGATCCCTGCAACTTAAAACCAACGATTGACTCGAGCCCCGCGCGATACATCCAGCCCGCCGAGCCCGTGTACCAGGTCCATCCGCCGCGGCCAGTGTGCGGCGGCACTGCGTAAACATCGCCGACGGCCACGTAAGGTTCCACTTTGTACTTATGCAAGCCCGCGCGCGTAGACGAGTGGTTCACCGGATTCAGAAGTGAAAAGAGTTCTCCCGCGCGCTCGCCGTCTCCCAAAATCGCAAACGCGATCAGAGTCCAAAGTGCTGCGTGCGTATATTGTCCTCCGTTTTCGCGCACGCCGGGCACGTACCCCTTAATGTATCCGGGATCGAGCGAACCCTTATCGAAAGGCGGAGTGAAGAGAATTACCAATCCATCGCCACGCCGGATCAAATACTCCTCAACTGCAGCCATCGCGCGTTGCGCGCGGTAAGATTCTGCCGCGCCGGAGATCACCGACCACGACTGCACGATCGAATCAATTCGGCACTCGTCGTTTTGGACCGAGCCGAGCGGCGAGCCATCATCGAAGTACGCGCGTCGGTACCAATCTCCGTCCCAGGCGTTTTCCGCGAGCGCCTTCTTCAGTTTTTCCAGGTGGTCACGATACTTATCGCCGCGTGACTGTTCACCTCGGCCGTCACACAACGGCGCAAACTGAGCGAGCGCGGTATACAAAAACCAACCGACCCAGACGCTTTCGCCCTTACCGAGCGGCCCGACACGATTCATCCCGTCGTTCCAATCGCCGCCGCCCATGAGCGGCAGACCATGTTCACCGACTGCGAGGCTGCGATCGATGGCGCGAATACAGTGTTCATAAACCGAAGCAGACTCGGCCGAAACCGTCGGCTGCATATACGCCTCCTGCTCCTCCGGTTTAAGCAGCGGTTGTTCGAGAAAGGTAACCACTTCGTCGAGCACTGAGAGATCGCCGGTCACGCTCGCATAGAACGCCGTCACAAAGGGCAGCCACAGCAGGTCATCTGAAAAACGCGTGCGCACACCGCGTCCGCTGGGCGGATGCCACCAGTGCTGCACGTCACCCTCCTTAAACTGGTGGCCGCTGGCCAGCAAAATTTGTTGTCGAGCCACGGCCGGACTGCTGTAGACGAGGGCCATCACGTCCTGCAACTGATCGCGGAAGCCAAAGGCGCCGCCCGACTGGTAGAAAGCTGAACGCGCCCAAATGCGGCACGACAAAGTCTGATAAAGCAGCCAGCGATTGAGCATCGTGTCCATCGCTGCATCCGGCGTCTTCACCTCGATTGTGCCGAGTAGATCGTCCCAATGGGCAAGCATCTTCTCAAACGCATCGTTGACCAGGCCCGAGTTGTTATAGCTCTGCACAATTTTCTGAGCTTCTGCTTTCGAGGCCGCCTGGCCCAGCAGGAAAACCACCTCGCGCGCTTCATAAGGCGCGAGTTCCACGGTGATCTGCAACGCGGCGCAAGGGTCGAGACCGGCTCCATCGCGATTGCCGAGTCCGTTGCGGCGCGTGGCCGCCGGATTCTTGAGTGTGCCGTTTCGTCCAAGAAACTCTTTGCGGTCACAGGTGGCGCTCGAAAGCCGCTCCCCAGTGGCTGCGAAAGCCGTCCGATCCGCAAACTCGTTGTTAAATGGATTTTGGGCAAAAATCGTTGACGCCGCCGCGTCGATGCTGGTGATCACGTAAGGCGCCGAGGTGGTGCGAGAAACGCCGAGCACCAACTCGTTATAGATCGTGATCGTAAGTTTTCGTTTTCGGTCGGTGCGATTGCGCAAACGCAAAAGAGAAATTTTCACCGGGTCGTCGAGCGGCGCGAACACCAGCAATTCCTGAGAGACCCCGTGGCTGGTATGTTCGAAGACCGTGTAACCCTGTCCGTGCCGGATAATGAACGGCGCGTTTTCACGAATTGGTAGCGGGGTGGCAGACCAGACGGTGCCCGTGTCTTCGTCGCGCAGGTAAACGATTTCCCCTGGAGGATCGCTGACGGCATCGTTGGACCATGGCGTTAGACGGTTTTCGCGGCTGTTAACTGACCAGGTGTATCCGGCGCCGGTTTCAGTGACTTGAAATCCAAACTCGCTCCGGTTGGCAATGATGTTGGACCATGGCGCGGGGGTCCATTGCTCGGCGCCGAGCAGGATTACATACTCGCGTCCGCCCTCGTGAAAACCGCCGAGGCCATTGAAGAAAGACAGTTCCGGGGGCGCCACCGTAGTTTCCGGATAGGTTTGCGAAGGGAAGCGAGGCACAAACTTCGCGGGCAAGGGCTCTTCCACTTGGGGACGTTCAAGTTGATCCTCGAGCAGTCCGCGCTCAGCAACGATCACGGCGCGGGCCACGGAATGCAGCAGGATGCGATCGTCCTCGGGCATTTGGTCGGTGCGCCGAAGGAAGACGCCTCCGGGTTTGTCCTGCAAACCCCCGAGACCGCTCGTGCGGATCATCGTCTCCAATTCCTTTTGCAGCGATTGGAGGTAGGTCGTCGGATTGTCGTTGAGGATGACGAGATCGATCGTCAGTCCCTTGTAATGGAGATATTCGTGGCCCCGGACAAGTTTACGAATGATTGCCAGGTCCTGGGCCTTGTTGATGCGCGCCACCATGATCGGCAGATCGCCGCTGATTCCATAAGCCCATAAACTTGACTGCGCTTTAGTGTTCAGCGCCAGGACATGCGAACGTGGACGCAGCGACGGATCCGAATAGACGATGCGAGCCGCCAGGCGTTGAAACAAGTGCGCCTCTTCGGCATCGACATTCAGGTGACTCATCTCAACCTGCGCTTTGGTCCACGCCAGTTGTGATTCGCGTTCGAAGATATTCGGGTCGTGATACTTGTCGGCCAGCATCGTGGCCTCTTCGCGCGAATGGGCCACGAGCGTGCTGAACGAACAACGCACCGTCTGGTTGGGCCGAATACGCACTCGCCGGCGGAGGCTAAACACCGGATCGAGTACCGCTCCGGTCGTATTCGAAAGCGGCCGGTCTTCCATGACGGCGACCGGATCCGAGGCGCTGTGCCCGCGCCCGATGAACCGCGCTCGGTCAGTTTCATATTGCACCGCGCCGACCAGATCTCCCTCGACCACCACGACATGAATTCCCCAGATTGGCTCGTCGCCGCTGGAGCGCTGCCGGCGATGGGCCAGAATGGCGTTTTCTGCGGCAAAAAATTCCGTCTCGATGAAAAGATTGCTGAACGCCGGATGGGCCACGTCGGCCTGCGGCGTGGCCAGCACCACTTCCGCGTAGCTGGTCAATTCGATTTCGCGCGTCACCGACGAGTTGTTAGTCAACGACACCCGCCGCACTTCGGCGTTGTCTTCCGCCGATACGACGACCTCCATATGCGTCACGATTCCCGCGTCACTCCGCCAGAAGTCGGCCTTGTCTTCCGAGAATGAAACTTCATACGACTGCGGCCGCTTCAATACCGGTTGGTAACTGGCGGACCACACTGAGCCGCTGCGCACGTCGCGAAGGTAAATAAAAGTGCCCCAGTTGTCGCGCGTCACATCTTCGCGCCAACGGGTGACGGCGTTGGTCCCACAATTTGAATAACCGCCGCCGGCCGTCGTAAGCATTACGTTGTAAGTGCCGTTTGAAAGCAGTTGCGTGCGAGGCGTTTCCAGGTCGGGTGTGTTGTAGACGCGAGTGATGGCTCCCGGCACGCTTTGGATGATGCGCCCGGTCAACACTTCTTCCGATCTTGGATGGGCCGCTGGAACGCCTACCGGGATTCGCTCCTGCAACAACAATTCGGTGGCCTGCACTGCCGGATCAGCGTGGAACCGTCGCTCCATGCGATCGTTTTGCAAGACGTTGCAGAGCGACACCAGGCCCATGCCCTGATGGTGAGTCATGAAAGCGCGAATCATGACGTGTTTCTGACCCTGCGGCAGGCGTTCGGGTGTGTAGTCGATCGACTCGTAATAACCGTATGCCCCGAGCGCGCCTTCTTTTTGCAAACGCCGGAGGTTTTCCATCGCGGCCGCTGGATCGATTTCAGCTGCCAACATGGTGGCGTATGGCGCGACCACGAGGTCTTCCATCAGCCCGCGCTTGAGTCCCAGCCCCGGGACGCCGAATGGTCCGTATTGATAGTTTAAGTGGAGATCGCGAACGTTGTAGGCTGCTTCGGAAACACCCCATGGCACCCCGCGTTCCTGTCCGTATTCGATCTGTCTCTTAACGATCGTGCGGTACGTTTCGTCGAGCAGGGTGCCGCCGTAGTTTTTCATCACGAGCAACGGCATGAGGTATTCGAACATGGTGCCGGTCCACGAGATCAAGGCGCGACCTCCATCCACGCGAGTCAGCTGACGGCCCATCCGAAACCAGTGTTCGAGCGGCACATCGCCTTTGGCGATGGCGACAAAACTCGCCAACCGCGCTTCTGAGGCGAGTAGATCATAGTAGGAATTGTCGGCGGTTGAGGATGAGACGTTGTAGCCGATGGAAAATACTTTGCGTTCGGCATCGACGAGAAATTTGAAATCCATCTCCTCGACAATTTGATCCGAGCCCTGGGCCAGACGCGTTAGTCGCGACAGTAAATCGTTTGCGGCGCGCGCCGCTTGCTCGAGTGCCTCCGTCAGTTTCTCAAGCAAACTATCGGGCCGGCCGGAAAGCGATGTTGATGAGGCTGCAAGCAAAACGAGAGCGCGATCGCAAACGCCAGGCAGTTCCGCGAGGGTCGGCACGGCGTGAAGCAGATTTGCGAGCGGTTCAATTTGTTCACTGATCTCTGCGCCGCGTTCGGTAATTTCTACCTGAAACTGTGCCAGGAAGCGGCCCCAGGGCGCGAGCGTGGCGGCATCGCGTTGGGCACCTGAAATCTGATGTTGCAGCGCGTCGAGCCACCAGCGCATTTCTTTGAAGTTAATTTCACCATGCTCGTGGGCAAGGGCATTCGTGATGTCTTCAATTTCGGAAGCCCGTTGAGCCAGTGATTCAAAGACTAAGAACCATGAGGGCAAACTCTCAACGTCAACTGCCGCAATCAATCGATGGCACGCTTCAATTTCGTTTCGCAACTGACTGACGGTCACTACGTCGGTGCGTTGTCGAAAAGTGCCGAGCTGCTCGGCTTCGGCTATGACCGCATCGA
Organism: Pyrinomonadaceae bacterium; assembly: GCA_031366425.1. Classification (GTDB taxonomy): domain Bacteria; phylum Acidobacteriota; class Blastocatellia; order Pyrinomonadales; family Pyrinomonadaceae; genus PSRF01. The sequence goes on from JANLZV010000251.1 coordinate 7,083, forward strand.
TTGTGTCCGCCAGTCCCTTGACGATTCGATCGTCGAAGAGCTTCGCATCGGGCATTTCGATGCAGGCCTGCTTGAAAGCAATCAGGTGCCCGGCGAGATTGCCGCTGTCTACGGTGGAAATGTATTGAGGCTGGAGCGGCTGCAACGTGGTGGTGTCATACCAGTTGAAGAGATGGCCGCGAAACTTTGCCAGCTTTCGCAGTGTGGCAAAGGTGAGTTCCTGTCGTTCAAGAAACTCCCGGAACGAAATGTAGCCGAGGTCGTGCGCCGATACCGTTGCGAGAAACAGCAGTCCAATATTTGTCGGCGACGTGCGATGAGCCACGACGGGCGCAGGATCTTCCTGAAAATTATCGGGCGGGAGCCAATTGTCTTCAGCGCCGACAAACGCCTCAAAAAAACGCCAGGTGCGACGGGACACAAGTCGCGCGAGTTGAAAATCAGCGGCGCTTAACTGGGCACGTTCCAGGGCAGGCGAGGTGCTGATCAAATAAGCAACCAAAGGAGCAAAGAGCCAGATCCCGACGAACACAGCCATCACCGGGAATGCCGATGGCCTGACGCTCAAAGTCAGCCCGGCACCCTCCAGCGCGAGCAACTCGGCCGGCAGCATGAACCAGAAAAAACCCAGTAGATCGCGACGTCCGCCCTTCTCGGCATCCGCTGCAGTTACCCACTCCAGAAATCTTTTCCGCGAGATCAATTTGCGATAGACGGTACGCGAAATCGCATCACCCATCAGATAAGCCTGATGTGGGAGGACGACGATTGTAAGCGCGACTTGAGCCGTGTTGGTTCGCAAGTCGCCCCAAACGCTCCAGAAATGACTGGTCCAGGGAATACCGCGCGGATGAATCAACAGACTCGTGGTTACGTGGAGATAAACCGGAAAGGCTATCGTCAACACCACAAACAAACTCCAGAGCAATGTCGAACCCGGAAAGATGGTCCATGCGGCCAGCAACCAGAGGAACATCGAAGGCGCCACGAGGCTTCGCCGCAGGTTGTCCAAAATTTTCCAGCGCGAGATTAACGGGAGTGTGTTGCGCTCTTTGCGCCGCGCAGCATCAGGTACGTAAGGAAAAAGCCAACGCAGAATTTGCCAGTCGCCGCGCGTCCAGCGATGCTGCCGTTTCGCGTAGGCGTCGTAGTAAGCCGGGTATTCGTCGAGCAGTTCGATGTCGGTTATTAACGCCGTGCGCGCGAATAACGACTCAAATAGATCGTGACTCAGCAGGGAATTTTCCGGCACTCGATTGGTTAGAGCGGCCTGGAATGCGTCGACGTCGTAGAGGCCCTTGCCGGTAAAATTTCCTTCCGCGAAGAGGTCCTGATAGACGTCGGAAACCGCGGTCGTATAGGGATCGATTCCCGTATTGCCTGAGAAGATTCTCGCAAACTTCGAACGCGAAGCGCTCGCGAGGGAAATGCTGACGCGGGGTTGCAAGATGCCGTAGCCGCGTGTGACACGTCTGGTCGAAGGATCGATGCTCGGGCGATTGAGCGGGTGCACTGCGGCGCCGACCAGCTTGCGCGCCACATCGCGAGGAAGCTGAGTGTCGGAGTCGAGCGTGATGACGTAACGAACCCGCTGGAGCAGGGAAGCGTCAGCGGAGTTTGCGATGAAACTCGTATCAGTAGCGCCGCGCAGCAGCCGGTTAAACTCCTCGAGCTTGCCGCGTTTGCGTTCCCAACCAATCCAACGATTCTCGCCGGGGTTCCATTGGCGCCGGCGATGAAATAGATGAAACCGATCGGGCGCGTTGTCACCGGCCACGTTCCGCCGGTTATGTCGGTGGTTAAGTTCCGCGATGCCGGCTCTGGCAGTTTCCAACAATGCGTCGTCTGCAGGTTTCGTTTCGGAGTCGGCATCGGTGAAGTCGCCGAGCAGAGCGAAATAAAGCTGTTCGTCCTGATTCGCCAGGAAATGGACTTCAAGTTTCTCAGTAAGTTCTTTCACCACCGCTTCGCTGGAAAACATGGTCGGCACGACCACCATCGTGCAGGCGTCGGCGGGCAGACCGTCGATGGTTTCCATCCGCGGCAGCAAATGAGGTGAAAACAAATGCGTGACGTCCCAGTTAACAACGCTGAGCGCGAGATCGCTGGCCGGGATCAGACCGAGCAAAACCGTAGCTATTAGCATGGGCCAGCCCGCGCCGGCGCGGTTCATGGCGATCACCAGGAGCGTCAGGATCAGAAACGTCAGAAGTCCCAGCGTGCCGAGGTAGGCGCCTGTCGCATGGCGCAGACAAAAGCGGCGCATTTTTTCGACTAAGGGAGACTTGTAAGCGAAGGTTGCTTCAAGCTCGGTCAGTCCACTATCAACCAGGTAGTAGCCGACGTGTGCGGTTGCCTCGACTTCATTTTCGTTTTTGACGGCCCTCGCAGCGAGTTCGACTGTAGCCCGCGCGATCTCGAGTTCGTCGGACCGGGTACGCTTGCTGATCCTCTCGATCACATGCCGGTAACGATCACGAGTGGAAAATTCCATTTTCGAGTAGGCGCCGGCCGGGTCCTCGCCGAGCAACGGTTCGATCAGGCTGACGCTTTCGAAGAAATCACGCCAGTCGAGCGTCGAGAGGAGACGCATGCTGGTGATGATGTTGCCGACGGTTACCTGGGTAGCGGCCTGGCGCTGGTGCTCGGCATGAATGACCTGCTCGATGCTGGTGTTTTGCGCGGCGAGTTGCTTTTCGAGCCAGTCAGTCACCGGCATCACCGAAGGATCCTGTTCGCGCAGACGCTGCGTCAGTTGGACCACAAGCGATTGAGGGATCCGATCGCGCTTGTCGAAACGTTCGGCAATAGTGGGAATAAGCGCAGCCGGCTGGCGCGCTGCGAGTTCAAGCAACTTGTCCGCCAGCTTATCCGCGAGTTCGCGTTCTTCGCGCGCGCGCACAATCAACAACGCGAGCCGGCGGAGATTTTCAACGAGCGCCAGGCGCAAGGTGATAGCGACAGCCCACAATTCGCCGATGGAAAGAGGAGCTACCGCTTGATAAGCGACGATGAACCGGCGCAACGTATTCGTATCAAGGCGGCAATCAGTGTGCGCGATCAGTTCGAGCGCGAGCGCGTAGATTCGGGGATAGCCCTGGAGTTCGCCGCGATCCAGCTTCGGCAGTTCATGGTAATAACTCTTCGGCAGATCTTCGCGAATCTCGCGAAGTTGCTCTTCAACGATGTGGAAGTTATCAACCAGCCACTCGGCCGCCGGAGATATTGCCCGTCCGCTTCTAATTGTTTCGACGAGGGTGCGATAGGCGGTGACGAGTTTGCGGCCGTTGTCTTCGAGGCGCGGTAAGAGTTCGGCGCGGCCGCTTCTTTTGGTAACGGTGCGATGGCTGGAAGCAAGCGTGTGAGCATACTGTTCAAGGCGCTCGACGCTGAATATTTCCGCCCGCACCGGTTGCTCTTCAGCGTACCCCGAAGCCTTGCCCAACCTGGCCGATAAAGATCCCAGAAACTCACTCATACCGTTGAACGCCGGCGCGCGCCACACACTTCAGGTGACGTTTAGCCCTCAGGAACTCGAAGCAAATTTGATTAGGTTTAGGATATCACGATTCGCCGGCGTGTCTGGGTGCTCGCGCGGCGCGCGTTTGAGCAGCCGCCGCCCCGGCTTTGTAGTATTCTGTGCGCTCGCTAATGAGCTCGAATAAAAAACATCGACCCGCGCAAACTCGCGGAGTGACCCATCCCGCCAGATGGCGCACGCTTGCTTTGTTATCGATTGCGGAACTGCTCGCGATGTCGTTGTGGTTCAGTGCTTCGGCGGTTGTTCCTGCTTTGAGAAACGAATGGCAACTGAGTGAAGCCAGCGTTAGTTGGTTGACGATCGCAGTGCAACTCGGGTTTGTATGCGGCACCTTGCTAAGTGCGTTTCTAAATCTTCCAGACGTGATCAACGTGCGCTATCTCTTCGCGCTCTGCGCGTTTGCCGGAGCGACTGCTAACGCGGCCTTCGGCGCTTACGCGCACAACGTTGAATCCGCCATCGCCCTGCGGTTCCTGACAGGCATGTTTCTCGCGGGCGTTTATCCGCCGGGCATGAAAATTTTGGCTACGTGGTTTCAGCGCGGACGCGGGATGGCGCTTGGCGTTCTCGTGGGCGCGTTGACGCTCGGCAAGGCCTCGCCCTATCTGGTCAATGCGCTGGGTAGCGCAAACTGGCGGCAGAATATTCTTTTCGTTTCCATGCTCGCACTGGTTGGCGGTCTGATCGTGCTGCTGTTTGTCGATAATGGACCACACGAACTGCCGGCCGCAAAGTTTGACCTGGGCCAGGCGTTTGCCGTGTTTCGGAATCGCGGCGTGCGCCTGGCGAGCTTCGGCTACTTCGGTCACATGTGGGAGCTTTATGCGATGTGGGCTTGGTTGCCGGTGATGATTCGGGCAAGTCTCGGCGTGAACCAGACCTCAGCAGTGTCGGCTGAAGTGGCGTCGTTTTTGGTGATCGGGTGCGGGGCCGCGGGTTGTGTGGGCGCGGGCTTGTTGGCGGATCGTCTCGGCCGCACGCTCGTAACCTCGTGGGCCATGGCGATTAGCGCCACCTGCTGTTTAGTGATTGGTTTTCTCTTCGGCGGCAATCCAATTGCACTGCTCGTGGTAGCGGCGGTTTGGGGCGCGACCGTCGTCGCCGACTCTGCGCAGTTTTCCGCCTGTGTGACTGAGTTGGGCGACCCTCGATACCTGGGGACGGCGTTGACTATGCAAACGTGTATCGGATTCCTGCTGACAACCGTTTCAATTGAACTCGTGCCGCGGATGGTCGAGCTCGTGGGCTGGCAGTACGCGTTTGCGATCCTCGCGCCGGGGCCCTTGCTTGGCGCGCTGGCGATGCTACGATTACGCGCCTTGCCCGAAGCGATGAAAATCGCCCACGGTCGCAGGTGACCCAGATTCGAATCCTTGGTCCACGAAATGATTACCGAACTTAAACAAAGAACCAAAAAACTTATTGGTCTTTTGAAACGAGCGCATCCTGATGCGAAGTGTTCGTTGAATCATCAAAGCGCCTTTGAGTTATTGATCGCCACGATCCTTTCAGCGCAGTGTACAGACGCGCGAGTAAACCTGGTGACGCAGGAATTGTTTCGCAAGTATCGCAAGCCTGAAGACTACCTCAAAGTTTCTACGAGCGAACTTCAGCAGGACATTCGCACCACTGGCTTCTTTCGCAACAAGACGACTTCCATTCAGGGTACGGCAAAAATGTTGACCGAGAAATATAAGGGCGTCGTTCCGCGCACTATGGACGAACTGCTGGAGCTGCCGGGAGTGGCGCGGAAAACGGCAAACGTTGTGCTCGGAAACGCATTTGGAATTCATGCGGGCGTAGTAGTTGACACTCACGTTACGCGCTTGTCGCATCGCCTTGGTTTGTCTGCGGAAAAAACCGCGGAAAAGATTGAACAGGATCTGATCGCGATCGTGCCGAAAAAAGAATGGGTGATCTTTCCTCATCTGCTAATCGCGCATGGCCGCGCAGTCTGCAAAGCACGCGGGCCGCTTTGCGACGAGTGTGTGCTCGAAAAACTTTGTCCGTCGTCGTACCTGAAAACCGGCGTCGCACCGGGAAGCTAACCAAAACCGCGGCGCCTCGCTCGCAGATACCCTAAGCGGGAGGTATGCGAAAGCAAGCGGGCGACGGCGCCCGCGCTCCACCATGACCGGCTGGTTTCGATTGATTTAGACCACCTCGCTAGCCACATCTCCCGCGTGGCCTTACAATGGCCCAGTTCACCTATTCTGAAACTTTGGATCCGGCCAGCGCTGCGCATGCCACTCTTCACCGATCTGCACCAAATTCTGCCAAGAGCCAAATTTGCTGGGAAAATTGAGAGTCTTTTGGAGGCAGCCGGCGCATGAGCTACCGGCTTCCATGGTATCGACTCTCCGATGAGCACCTGCTCGACATGCGCATCTGCGACCTTGCGTTGAAGATGAAAGGCTCGTTTCTCGAGCCGCATATCAAACGCCTTTACAGCGAATTAAACGAACGCGGGATTCGTTTCAAGCCCCACGTTTGGTTGTCGGAAGAATGGTTTTCGCCTGACGGCGTGCCGGGAATTGCAATCCCGTTTTATCTCGCGCACCCGCGTCTGATGAAACTCGAACGCAAAGAGATGTTGGAAGTGGAAGGCGGCACTGACCCGGAATGCATGCGCATCCTCCGACACGAAGCGGGCCACGCGCTGGATACGGCGTTTCGTTTACACTTCAAACGGCAGTGGCGCGAACTGTTCGGATCGTTTGCGAAACGCTATCCGGATTTCTACAAACCAAAACCGAAGAGCCGCAACTACGTGTTGCACCTGCGCGCGTGGTATGCGCAAGCGCATCCCGCCGAAGACTTCGCCGAGACGTTTGCAGTTTGGCTGACACCGCGTTCGCGCTGGCGTCGTCGATATAAAGGCTGGCCCGCGCTGCATAAGCTTGAGTATATTAACGAGCTGATGACGGAGATGGCGGGCACCAAGCCGCGCAACCGGGCGCGTACGAAGGTTGAACCACTGTCAGCCGTCCGCACCACGCTGCGTGAACACTATCAACAGAAACGCGAAAAATATGATTTCGATTGGCCCGCCGTTTACGATCGCGATCTGCTGCGAATCTTTTCGGATGACCCGCGCCATCAGAAGCGGCCGAGCGCGGCGAGTTTTCTGCGGAGTGTCAGAAGGGAAGTGCGGCAGATCGTGGCCGAGGGAACGGGCGTTCATCAGTACACGATCGATCACGTCCTCGAAAACATGATTGACCGTTGCAAAGAGCTGAAGCTACGCGTGGCCACTCCAGCGCGGGAAGCACGCCGGCGGGTGATGATTGTGTTGACGGTGCAGGTAATGAACGTGCTTCATTCCGGTTATCACCGGATCGCAGTTTGACGTTTATGACTTTTGAACCAAAAAAGAAACTTCGAGTAATCGTCTTGGTTCATCAGGATCTCGTGCCGCCCGATTCGCTTGACGGTCTCACCGATAAAGAAAAGCTTGAAATCAGAACTGAATACGACGTCGTCTCAACCCTCAAAAAGATGGGCCACGATGTTTATCCCATTGGACTCTATAATCAGTTGAATGTGATCGGCGATGCCCTGATGGAGCATAAGCCGCACATCGCCTTCAACCTGCTGGAAGAGTTTCACGGCTACCCGCTTTACGATCAGCACGTCGTCAGCTATCTGGAACTAATGAAGCAGGCTTACACCGGGTGCAATCCGCGCGGCATGACCCTGGCGCATGACAAGGCCCTCACAAAAATGATCCTGGCTTACCACCGCCTCCATGTGCCGGGTTTTGCTGTCTTTCCGATGAACCGAAAGGAGCGGCGGCCCAAGCGTTTGAAGTTTCCCCTACTCGTAAAATCCATCAGTGAAGAAGGCTCGGTGGGTATCTCGCAGGCGTCAGTGGTCCACGACGACGAAAAACTGCAGCAACGAGTGGAGTTTATTCACCGGCAGAACAAGACTGCGGCGATAGCGGAGCAATACATCAAGGGCAGGGAGATTTATGTCGGAGTGATTGGTAATCAGAACATTCAGACGTATGCGCCGTGGGAGCTGGTGATGGAAAAGCTTCCTGAAGGATCGGAAAACATCGCTACGCTCAAAGTGAAATGGGATCCCGCTTATCAGGAAAAAGTTGGCGTGAAAACCAGGGCCGCGGAGTTAACGCCGGAACAACATAAGACGCTCGAACGTCTCTCTAAACGGATCTATCGTTACCTTTTCCTCAGCGGGTACGCCCGGCTCGATTATCGACTCACCGAAGAAGGGCAGTTCTACCTGCTCGAAGCGAATCCCAACCCACAAATCGCCGAAGGTGAAGACTTCGCAGACTCCGCTGCACACGGCGGCATTCCCTACGATCAGTTGTTGCAGAAAATAATTACCGTGGGATTGAATTACCAGGCAGCCA
>JANLZV010000272.1:0-8461 GCA_031366425.1 Pyrinomonadaceae bacterium
ATTGGGAAACGCCGACGTGTCCCAGTGTGAAACGGACGAGCCGGTTTCGATTGTGCTGGGCGAGTAAATCAGGGCCCGACCCTGTGAATCCGCGCCGCCGGGCACTGAATAGTCGAGCACTAATGTGGCATTAACACCTGAACCGAGTTGCGCCTTGATCGTATTGCCGTCGGCGAGCGTAATGCGAAGTGTGGAAATCGTGATCGCCGGAGCGGAACCAGACATTCCCGCGACCGGACCAGCCACGTTGTCGGCAACAATCACACCGATCGCTCCGGCGTTCTGCGCGTTCAGCGCCTTGACCGTGAAATTACAGTTACCGCGATCCACGAGCGCAATGCGTCCTGAGATTTGGCCGCCATTCGTGATTGCCGTACAGGCATCTGCGGGGGCTGCCAGCGCTACTGCTCCAGTTGTTCCGGCGCCAGACACTGGTGGTCCAAAGGATGCGGTACCAACCGCGTAGTTGCCGGCGATTGCCGCCGGCGCATTGATTCTCAAGCGCGGGGTCGCTAAGACGCTGGTTGTTTGGCTAACAACATTCGAACCATTCCAGGTGAGATGGCCCACGTTAATTGCCGACGCCTGGCGCTCGGCGTTGGTCATGGTGTTCCAGGTTTTTGAAGTCGAGTTGTCGAACAGAAAGCGGTCGTAGACGGAAGGGAAGCCGCTGTTCTGTACGCCGGTGCTTGAACTCGTAAAAGTCTGGAAACCAAGTCCGTGAGAAAACTCGTGGAGCAACACTGCTACCAGGTCCGTCCCGTTGCCGTGGTTATTGTCGAGGCCGAGGTAAAAAGGAAATCCTTCGCCGCAGCCTGTAGTGCCGAGATTGATGTTGAAGCGGGCATTGATTTCCGCGCTGCCGGCTTGCAAGTCAACTCCGGTGAGCGCGTTTGCTAACGCCGCGCTATACCAGGTGCCGGCAAACGGAGCGCCAGTGAAATCGTGCCAGATAGTCGCCGCTCCCGCTGAACCAAGCACGGCGGAGTTAGCCGTGCAATCGAGTATTTCCCAATTGGCGCGGACGGTAATAGTGGAAGTGCTGTTTAAAGTTGCACCCCAGATATTGGCGGCAAACTGAAAAGCGTTTAGCCGTTGCTGGCCGAGCGTGGTGCCGGTGTTTCCGCCGACCGGGGCAACTGGGGTCGGATCGTTAAAGCCAACTCCGGGATTATCAAAATTTTGGATCACGATCGTGGCCGCGCCGAAGGCTGGCGACGAAAGCGAGAAGACGACGAGCGCAGCCGCAAGCACTAATGAGAGTTTAGCGAGGAAAGGGTGTTTCATTGCTTGTCACCTTTCTCTGCTGCCTTGACCGAACCAACGCCGGCTGGAACTCCGACTAGCTGAGGATCGATCCCGAAGAAAGCCGCCGCCGCCTGGCGATTGTCGACACACGACTGGACCACTTTGCCGTCTTCGTTTCTCTTAGCCACCGCCACGCTTTGAAAGCGCCCTTCGAGATCCATTGAGACCGATCCGTCGGCGTGACGGACCTGGGTCAGACCCTCAGTGTCCTGGCTCAACAAATTCTTAATTCCTTCGCCCAGGCGTTTCGCTTCTTCCTGAGTTAGAGGTCGAATCTGCGATTGGGTGGACGTTTGAGCGGTTTGCATGGAACGAAGAGAGGGGGAAATGCCCGCGACCTTTGCGGCGTCATTGCGGGTGGCCGCTTCGCTCTTGCGGGCTTGCATCGAAATGGCGGTCGCGACGATCGCGAAGACCAGTACTACTCCGACAACGGCGACGATGCGAAAACGTTGAACCTTTAGGGGCGATCCACTCTTCGTTCTCTCGGCGTGCTTTCTCATTAGTTACTCCTTCAGAAATGGCTTGATTAGCTGACTTGAAAAATTATTCGACGTTAGATTCTTTTGCGGGACGCGAAGATGAGGCTTATCTGAAAGATAGCGTGTTGAGGTCTATTGTCTACAAGTCCCCAATCCCTGAGCGATAATCCTTGTCGTTTTTTGCCCTCGCTCAAGATGCCTATAGTAACAGAAGTGTTGTCTTCAGTAGTTAGAAATCTCACCCTCATCGTTATGGCCCACAACCAGCTCGAAGAAGTCCCGATTCCCTTTGAGGTTACGCGGCGCGATGACTCATCATCGTCGGAACACCCCCGCTTGGCTCAACTTTCGACCCTGTGTTATCTTGACTGGCTTTCAATCCTTCCAGATTTGATTCGCCATCATTGGCCGAAAGAGGAGTCGAAATAAAGTATGGCTACGTCCAGCGGAAATGCGCCCACAAACGGAAATGCTGCGGGCCGCGTGGTGCAGATTATCGGACCGGTAGTTGACGTTGAGTTCGCACCGGAAAACCTCCCTCCCATTTATCAAGCGCTGCGGATCGTCTCCGAGGGTTTTGACGTGGAAACCCCCATCGACTTGATTGCCGAAGTGCAACAGCATCTCGGCGAAGGCCGCGTTCGCACCGTTTCGATGTTGCCGACAGACGGAATGGTCCGCGGAATGAAGGCGATTGACACTGGCGGTCCGATCACGATGCCCGTCGGCGAAGGCACTCTTGGTCGCGTGCTCAACGTTATCGGTCAGCCGGTTGATAACCTCGGCGACGTCAAACACACCGAACGCTATCCCATCCATCGTCACGCTCCGACTTTTGACGAACAATCAACTGAATTGCAGATGTTCGAAACTGGAATCAAGGTCATCGACCTGATTCAGCCATTCGTGCGCGGCGGCAAAATTGGTTTGTTTGGCGGCGCCGGGGTGGGCAAGACGGTTATCGTGATGGAGTTAATTAACAACATCGCGAAGGCTCGTTCGGGTTTTTCGGTTTTTGCCGGAGTCGGTGAGCGCACGCGCGAAGGAAACGATCTGCTTCGCGAAATGGTTGAATCGCAGGTCATCCAGTTTGGCGAAAAGTTTAATAAACATTTCGCCGACACCGGCGAGTTCGACATGACGAAGGTCGACATGGAAGCGATTGGGCAGTCGAAGGTGGCGCTGATCTACGGCCAGATGACGGAACCTCCGGGAGCCCGTCTGCGAGTAGCGCTATCCGGGTTGACCGTCGCCGAATATTTCCGCGATAAGGGCCTCGACGTGCTCTTGTTCATCGACAATATTTTCCGCTTTACCCAGGCGGGATCGGAAGTGTCGGCGTTGCTCGGGCGCATGCCTTCAGCCGTCGGCTACCAGCCGAACCTCGCGTCGGAAATGGGTGAAATGCAGGAACGCATTACTTCGACCAAGACCGGGTCGATCACTTCGATCCAGGCCGTCTACGTGCCCGCCGACGACTACACCGATCCGGCTCCGGCAACCACGTTTGCTCACCTTGACGCAGTTACGGCGCTCTCGCGCCAGATCGTTGAGCTAGGAATTTATCCGGCAGTCGATCCGTTAACTTCGTCTTCGCGTATTTTGGATCCGCGTATCATTGGCGAGGAACACTACAACACCGCGCAGGACGTGAAACGCGTGTTGCAGCGTTACAAGGATTTGCAGGACATCATCGCGATTCTCGGTCTCGACGAATTGTCAGACGAAGATAAGTTGATCGTTTCGCGGGCGCGCAAGATCCAACGCTTCTTCTCGCAGCCGTTCTTCGTGGCAGCCCAGTTCACCGGACTCGAAGGCAAATATGTGAAACTCGAAGACACCATCAAAGGTTTCCGCGAGATTATCGCCGGCAAACATGACGATTTGCCGGAACAGGCCTTCTACATGGTCGGCACGATTGAAGATGCGGTCGCCAAGGGCAAGACAATCGCGCAATAAAAAAGTAGGACAGGCATTCGTGCCTGTCCTCTTTCGCTGGCTTATCGAAGTCAAGCAGATGACAGGCAAGAATGCCTGTCCTACTTTCGCGGCTTGTTTATTGAAGCAGATGACAGGCAAGAATGCCTGTCCTACTGAATATGGCTCAACAACTCCAACTCGAAGTAGTCACTCCTGAACGTCGCGTACTTTCCGAACCGGTTGACGCCGTCACCATTCCCGGGCTCGGCGGCGAGTTGGGAATCCTGCCGGGTCATACGCCGCTGATCTCACAACTCCAAACAGGAGTGTTGTCCTACACCACTTCCGGGAAAACACTTCAGCTCCATGTGTCGGGCGGGTTCATTGAAATAAAGGATGATGTCGTTTCGATCTTGGCCGAGGTCGCGGAAAAGCCCGAGGAGATTGACGGCGCGCGCGCGCGCGTGGCGCGAGAGCAGATCGAGAAACAATTAGGCGCGTGGAGCGGTAGTGAAGAAGATTTAGAAGCGGCGCAGGTGGAACTCGAAAGATCGCTGGTGCGCTTGCAACTTGCCGGAGCCGCGCGATAATGTCAGAACCGCCTGCGTTAGCGGACGGCACCTTTCGGTAGGCAAAGCAAAAAATTGGAAGATCCGCCCGCTGACGCAAGCGGTTCTGACAACTATCCCATCCGAATCGCAGCGCGCATCTCACGCACTGCTGACTCCAATCCTACGAAGATTGAATGTGCGATCACGTTGTGTCCGATATTGAATTCCGTGATCTCCGAAAACGCCGCCACCGCGCCGACGTTTCGGTAAGTTAGACCATGACCCGCGGCCACCAGCAATCCATATTGCGTTGCGAGGGCCGCCCCTTCGCGTAGACGTCTCAACTCTCTGCCCACGCGTAAAGCCCCTTCGCCATGCATGCCGCGCGCGCCCAAAGTCGCTTCGGCGTAGGCCGCGGTGCACAGTTCGATCTGTTGTGCGTTGATTTCGTGGGCCGCTTCAATCTGCTTCAGATCGGGATCGATAAAAACGCTGGCGAGGATTCCAGTCTGGCGCAGCCGGCTCACGGTGGCCCTGACCATCGCGACATTCCCTACGACGTCGAGTCCGCCTTCAGTAGTAATCTCATCTTGATTTTCTGGCACGAGGGTTACGGCGTCCGGACGACACTCAAGCGCGATTCCCAGCATCTCCTCAGTGGCCGCCATCTCCAGATTCAGATAAGTAGTAATGGTTTCGCGCAACGCTTTTACGTCAGCGTCCTGAATGTGACGCCGGTCGCCGCGCAAATGGACCGTGATGCCATCGGCGCCGGCCTGTTCGCAAATCATGGCCGCGGCCACGACGCTGGGCTCAGGCGCCCGCCTCGCTTGTCGAACGGTGGCTACGTGATCGATGTTGATGTTGAGACGTGCGGTCATGGGTATTTAGTGTAACGCAAACTAACAGTCTACTTACCCTGATTGCGTGTCGTGCACTCCTTTAATCGCGCGATCATAAACTCCGCGACGCGCCTGCTGACGAATGCGTCCCACTTCACTCAGCATCTTGATGCTATCGCTCCCCAGGGTGACCTTACTACCCTCGGCATGGTCCCAACGCACCGGAATCTCGCACAGGCGCAGACCGGCTCGATAGCCGACATAAAGCAGTTCGACGTCGAAACCGAAACGATCAATGGTGGCGCCTTCGATGATTGGCCGGCAGGAGCTCATCCGAAACGCTTTGAAACCACACTGAGTGTCCCAAAAGGGAAGTCCGGTCGCGAGTCTGACCGCGAGGTTGAACACCCGTCCGCCCTGCTCGCGGCGCCACGGTTGATGAACGCCGATTAAGCTGCGATCGATCGCTCGCGAGCCAAAAGCCAGATCGCATTCACCGCGCGCGATTGGTTCAACCAGCTTCGGCGTTTCCGTAATCGGCGTTGAGAGATCGGCGTCAGTGAATAAGGCAATTTCGCCGCGCGATGCCAGCAGGCCTAACCTGACCGCGCGACCTTTTCCGAGGTTTGACTGATAGCTGATTACTGACGTGCGCACCGAAGTCGCCGTCGACAACTCTTCGCGCGCCGCATCGGCGGTTCCGTCGGTTGAGCCGTCGTCAACGACGATCAATTCAGTCTCGGCAGGGTATTCGCCGAGGTAGCTGACAATTGCGCGCAGCGATTTTCCCAGGCGCGCGCCTTCGTTGTAGGCAGGGACAACAATTGATAGCGATGGTGTCATCTGAGTTCCGGCAATATACCACAGGCCGGTAGCCAATCTGAGATAGGGGGTGGTGTGGTAATATCCTTCCGCGGGTAATGATTTGTCCGGCCCGAACGTTGTTAATCAAGTTATGACTAGACGATTTATCATCACTGCCTGCGCGATCATTCTCGTGGCGGCCCTGGTCGGCGGCACAATTGGTCGCTCAAGGCGTTTTAGGCAAAGCGTGCCTCCTACTACCGGCGCGACATCGGCCACTCAGGCCGATGATATCGAAAGAGATTACAACGAAGCTGTTTCGGCGATTTCCATTCAATACGCAGGCGAGATCGACTACGAAAAAGCAACCCAAGCGGCCATTCAGGGAATGCTTTCCACACTCGATCCCCACTCGATGTATTTCCCGTACAGCGAATTCAAGAAACTAAAAGAAGATCAGGACTCGCGGTTTTACGGCATCGGCGTCACGATCGTTCAACATCGCGACGGAGTTTACATTCAGTCTGCCGTTGAAGGTACGCCTGCCGGTCGCCTGGGACTGCGCTATGGCGATCGCATCCTCGAAGTGGACGGCAAAGACGCGCGCGACTGGACCAGCGAGCAGGTTTCGAAAAAAGTAAGAGGGGGCCGGGGCGAGGCCGTCACCTTGAAAGTGGATCGAGCCGGATCAGAAGCGCCGCTGAGTTTCACCTTAATTCGCGACTCCGTGCCGCTGCCTTCAATTCGTAATGCTTACCTGCTACGGCCGGGAACCGGTTATGTGGGGTTGACCGGCGGATTTCAATCGACCAGCGACGAAGAACTTCGCGAGGCGCTGAACAAACTGAAAGCGCAGGGCATGCGCCAGTTGATTTTGGACATGAGGGGCAATCCCGGCGGACTTCTCAACCAGGCAATCGATGTTTCTAGTGAGTTTCTACCGCGTGGCCAAGTGGTGGTGTCGGTAAAGGGCCGAACTGAATACAACGATCCGATTGTTTACAAATCCAGTGGCGCCGACCCTGAAGATGTTCCCTTGGTTGTTTTGATCAATCGCGGCTCGGCTTCGGCAACAGAAATTGTGGCGGGGGCGATTCAGGATCATGGGCGAGGCTTGATTGTGGGCGAGACCAGTTTTGGAAAAGGATTGGTCCAACATGTTTTTCAGTTGCCGTTTAATACCGGTCTGACGCTGACGACCGCGCGTTATTACACGCCTTACGGGCGTTCGTTGCAGCGTGACTATTCCAATGGTTCGCTTTACGACTATTACACCGGACACGATGCCGACGAAGCGAAGACCGCTGCCCCGGCAACTTCGCCCGCACCATCAAGGTCGCGCACGCCGGAAAAAGTCGAGCCAAGTTCTACCCCCAACGCACAAGGTGGACCAGCGGTAACGACTGCGGCTGGGCGCGTTTTCTACGGCGGAGGTGGAATCACGCCGGACATCGAAGTGAAGCCGCTAACTTTCTCGCCGCTGAGAAACCGGATCGCCGAGTCGGCCTTCCAGTTTACGCGCCAACTTGCGGCTGGACGCATCTCCGGGCTGGAAGCTTATAAAGTCGACAAGGTCCAATATGGCAAGAGCGCGAAGGCTAACGACTACCCGATCAGTGATCGCGTGTTGGAAGCGTTCCGGAATTTTGTGCGGACCGATACCAAGTCGCAACTAACCCCGGCTCAACTCGAAGAAGAACTCGATTTCGTGAAGTTGCGTTTGCGGGAAGAGATCATCACGGCAGCTTTTTCCAACGACGCTGGAGCACGCGTTTTACTCGACAGCGACCCGCAAGTCTTGCGCGCACTCGAAGCTTTGCCTGACGCGAAACGCCTGGCGGAAAGCATCCGCGACGGCGTCTATCGAGGGTAGTATCCGATAGACATCACTTGTCTCACGTTCTCACTCGATTACTTTCACGATCACACATTTCAAATAATACGTTTCCGGCACACCCAGGTAGATCGGATGATCGCTTGCCTGCACCTTCTTTTCCACGAGTTGCAGTTTTCGGTGCGCATCGTTTCCCGCCTCAGCAATCAAACCCAGAAAATGTTCTTCCGGCATGTGGTAGGAACATGAACAGCTAACTAACACCCCACCCGGGTTCAGCAATTTGATCGCGCGTAGATTAATTTCTTTGTAACCCCGCGCCGCAGCCTTAACACTCGCACGATTTTTCGCGAAGGCCGGCGGGTCAAGCACGATCGTGTCGAAGCGTTCGCCTGCGTTTTCGAAGTCTCGCAACGCATCAAACACATTCGCCTCTCTAAACTCAACATTCGTGATTCCGTTTAGCTCTGCGTTTCGTCGGGCAGCACCGACTGCGTCCGCGGAGATATCCAGGCCGACGACGCTCTCGCAAACTCGCGCGAGTTGCAGCGCGAAGCCTCCGGCAAAAGTGAAGCAGTCAAGCGCGCGTCCGTGCGCGGCTGCCCGTGCGGCTAACTGATTTTCGCGCTGGTCCAAAAACGATCCGGTTTTCTGGCCGGAAAGAGGCGACACGAGGAACCGGACGTCTCCCTGTCGAATTTCGAATTCGTCCGGCGCCTC
>JANLZV010000284.1:0-17625 GCA_031366425.1 Pyrinomonadaceae bacterium
GCAGGAGCTTCATGGCAAAGCACGACACTCTCACCGTCTACGAAAAGCCTACCTGCACCAAGTGCCGGGAGATGAATCGTTTCCTGCAGGAAAACGGCGTCGACTTTTCTAAAGTCAACTATTACATCGAGCCGCTGTCGAAGAAGAAGCTGACGGAGTTGCTCGGAAAGATGAAGATTTCACCGCGCGAGCTGCTGCGCACGAGCGAGCCGGTTTACCGGGAACTCGGATTGCGGACGGGTGAGTTCACCGAGGATCAAATCGTGGCGCTGATGGTTAAGCATCCGGATCTTATTCAACGTCCGATCGTCGAACGCGGCGACGAGGCAGTGCTCGGCCGGCCAACTGAAAACGTGAAAAAGTTGCTGTAGCTTCCGCCCCTGATTGCAAACACCAAGAACCGCAAGGTCTTATTCCCTAAGTGTGCGGAGTTGTAATCCGCCGAATCTATTTTGAAAAAACCTGAAACGATCTTCGCTTGTCAGAATTGTGGACATCAGTCACGAAAGTGGCTGGGTAAGTGCCCTGAATGTGGTGAATGGAATTCGCTAGTCGAGGAGCGAGCGCGCTCGGAGAAAAAGGGCCTCGGGCGCAGCGGCTTCAAGCTGCGCGACGTGGCCGCTGTCGCTTACACGGAGATCGAATCTCAGGATGAAGCCCGCATCACGTCTGGCGTAACAGAATTCGATCGGGTTCTCGGCGGTGGCATTGTCCCTGGCACGCTCGTCTTAATTGGCGGTGATCCGGGAATCGGAAAGAGCACCCTCCTATTGCAAGTGGCTGACCAGCTGAGCGCTAACGAAGGCGCAGTGCTTTACGTTTCCGGTGAAGAATCGGAAAGGCAGATCAAGTTGCGCGGCGAACGTTTGGGTATTACCGCAAAGAATCTTTTTCTGCTGCCGGAAACAAACCTGGAAAACATTTTCCATGAAGTTGAACGGCTGAATCCGATCGCGATCGTGGTTGATTCGATCCAGACCGTCTTCTCCGCGATGATCGAATCCGCGCCGGGCTCGGTGTCGCAGGTGAGGGAAGCGGCCCATCAATTTCTGATGCTCGCGAAAAACCGCACGATTCCGGTCTTCCTAATCGGCCACATCACCAAGGACGGTTCGATTGCCGGTCCGAAGGCACTGGAACACGTGGTTGACACCGTTCTATATTTTGAAGGCGAACGGCATCACAATCATCGGATCGTGCGCGCGGTTAAAAATCGCTTTGGCGCCGCTAACGAGATTGGTATTTTCGAGATGACTGGAGCCGGCCTCGTGGCAGTGGCCAACCCGTCGCAGATGTTTCTGCAGGAGCGGCCGCAAAACGTCTCCGGCTCTGTAGTGACCGCCTGCATGGAAGGGACGCGCCCGTTGCTGGTGGAAATTCAAGCGTTGGTTTCAAAAACAAAATATGGGACGGGCCGGCGGATGACCCAGGGTGTGGATCAAAACCGGGTGGCGCTCCTGATGGCGATGCTCGAAAGACGCGTGGGCGTGGAGTTGCTCGGTGATGATGTGTTTGTCAACATCGCCGGCGGATTAGAAGTTGACGAACCCGCTGTGGATTTGGGAGTTGTCGCAGCAATTGCTTCGAGTTTTCGAAACGTGCCAGTCGACGCCCACACAGCCGTGTTTGGTGAAGTGGGTTTGACGGGGGAAGTGCGCGCGACTACGCAGGCAGTTGTCCGCGCGCGTGAGGCGCAAGCACTCGGTTTTAAAACAATCATCATGCCGACATCAAACACCGCTGGTCTGGAACGCATGTTGGGGCTTCGCGCGATCGGAGTGCGCTCGGTTGAGGAAGCGCTGGAAGCGTTGTTTTGATCAGCGGTCAGCTGAATTGTTATATTCGCAGCCGTTCCAAAGTCATCATCCGTCCAGACCTAATTAAAGGAGTCTCTCCAATGTTCAAGACGTTTTCTGCGTCTCGTTATCTAACCGTCACCTGCCTCTTTCTCGTTTCAGCTTTCGCCGCGATCCCGGCGGTCGCTCAACAGAAGCCGACCCCAACCGCGGCGGCCTCTCCGGCGAGCGACTCTGATCCGCTCAAAGCCATGCAATGGCGCTTGATTGGTCCATTCCGCGGCGGCCGCGTGACTGCGGTTGCCGGCGTAGCTTCTCAACCGATGGTTTTCTATTTCGGTGCGACCGGCGGAGGCGTTTGGAAGACAACTGACGGTGGGATTAACTGGGAACCGATCACCGACGGTTCGGTTTTTGGCACTGGCTCGGTCGGCGCGATTGGCCTGTCAGATTCCGATCCGAACACGATTTATGTCGGCATGGGTGAATCGCCGGTCCGCGGCAATGTGTCGCATGGTGACGGCGTTTATAAATCCACCGATGCGGGAAAAACGTGGAAAAGGATTGGACTGGAAGACACCCGCCAAATCTCTCGGATCCGCGTCCATCCGCGTAATCCGGACATTGTTTACGTAGCGGCCCTGGGCCACATCTTTGGACCAAACGAACAGCGCGGGGTCTTTCGTTCGAAGGACGGCGGAAAAAATTGGGAGAAGGTACTTTATCGCGGCGACAAGGCCGGAGCGATCGACGTTATCGTTGATCCAGGCAATGCAAACATTCTCTACGCGGCGTTTTGGGAAGTTTATCGTAAGCCCTGGACGCTGGAGAGCGGTGGACCAGGCGGCGGAATTTTTAAGTCGCTCGACAGCGGCGACACCTGGACTGAAATTACGCGCAACCCTGGATTACCGAAATCGATGGTCGGGAAGATTGGCGTCACGGTCTCGGCCGCGAACCCGGATCGGCTGTGGGCCATTGTCGAAGCTGAAGACGGCGGCGTGTTTCGATCCGACAATGCCGGCAAAACATGGACGAAAACAAATGAACAGCGCAGCCTGCGTCAGCGCGCCTGGTACTACACGCGAATCTATGCTGACCCAAAGAATGCTGACACGGTCTACGTGCTGAACACGGGTTTTTATAAATCGAACGATGCCGGGAAGACGTTTACCGGTATTTCGGTGCCGCATGGCGACAATCACGATCTTTGGCTCGCGCCGGATGATCCGAATCGGATAATTGAGAGTAACGACGGCGGCGCCAATGTTTCGTTCAATGGCGGCAAGAGCTGGACGGAACAGGACCAGGCGACTGCGCAGTTTTATCGCGTCGCGCTCGACAATGATTTTCCTTACAACATCTATGGCGCGCAGCAGGACAATTCCACGGTCAGAATCGCGAGCCGTAACACTGATTTTGGAATCCGCCAGGCGGATTGGTATGACGTCGGCGGTGGCGAGTCAGGCTGGATTGCGCCCTCACCAAAAGATTCGCAGATCGTTTTTGCCGGTTCCTACGGAGGATTGATCACGCGGTTTGATCATCGCACGGGCCAGCAGCGCGACGTTTCGCCTTATCCAAACAATCCCATGGGCGCCGGGGCCGACGTTTTAAAGTACCGGTTTCAATGGAACTTCCCGATCTTCTTTTCGGCCCACGATCCGAATACGCTCTACACGGGTGGCAACGTGCTTTTCCGCTCGCTCAACGAGGGGCAGAGTTGGGAAGTAGTTAGTCCGGATCTCACGCGTAACGACAAATCGAAGCAGGGATCATCTGGTGGGCCAATCACCAAAGACAACACCAGCGTGGAGTATTACGGAACGATCTTTACGGCGATGGAGTCGCCTGTGCAGAAGGGCGTGATTTGGACTGGCTCGGATGACGGGATGATTTATGTCACTAAAGACGGCGGGCGCAACTGGGACGAAGTGACACCGCCGCGAAGCATGATGCCTGAGTGGATTCAAATCAATTCCATCGAAGCTTCGCCAAACGATCCTGCGACGGCATACGTCGCAGCCACGATGTATAAGTGGGACGACTTCAAACCGTATCTCTACAAGACCAACGACTACGGCAAGACTTGGAAAAAAATCGTTAATGGAATTCCCGTTAACGCCTTCACCCGCGTAGTGCGGGAAGATCCAAACAAACGTGGTCTGCTCTTCGCCGGAACCGAAACCGGGTTATTTGTCTCATTTGACGATGGTGGCGAATGGAGGCCGCTGCAACTCAATCTGCCGATCGTGCCCATCACGGATCTGGCGATTCATAAACGCGAACGCGATCTGGTGGCGGCGACTCAGGGTCGGGCGTTTTGGGTCCTCGACGATCTGCCTTTGCTCCATCAACTTGCGGATGCCGATAAAGCAGTTAAATCTGAGACCAGGCTTTTTAAACCTGAGGACACGTATCGGATGGACGGCGGTGGCGGTCCATTACCGGCAACCGCAACCGTAGGGAAAAATCCCGCAAACGGCGCGGTGGTCTATTACTCGTTGAAAAGTAAACCGACCAGCGATCTCGTAATAGAGTTTCTTGATTCGTCCGGAAAGTCGATTCAGAAATTCACTGCGAAGCCGGTCCAATCCCCGGCTCCTGCGGCTTCACCCGAGGCCTCGCCCCGGCAATCGCCATCGCCATCGCCATCGCCATCGCCAACTGCGAGCCCGGCGGCAACGCCAACTGCTCAAGCCGCACCCACTCAGCCCGAAGCTGCGGCCGGGGGCGGCGGGGAGGATTCCGAGGGCGGCGGCGGCCGAGTTGGTCCACCGAAGCCTACGGTTGAGGTGGGATTGAACCGGTTCGTTTGGGACCTGCGTTACGAAGAGGCAGTGCGGTTTCCCGGAATGATCTTGTGGGCCGGCGACCTGCGTGGACCAAGGGTCGTGCCGGGTACTTATCAGGTGAAGCTGACGGTGGATGGTAAGACGATGAGCGAAAGTTTTATCGTCAAAGCTGATCCACGCGTCACGACCACAGCCGCGGAGTTGGCGAAGCAGATGGAGTTGGGTCTCAAGATTCGCGACAAGGTTTCGGAAACGCATAACGCCATCATTCAGATTCGCGAAGTTCGTAAGCAGGTGGATGATTTGCTGAAGCGCGTGGCGGGGCAGCCGAGCGCAAAAGCGATAACTGAGGGCGCGGCGGGGTTGAAGAAGCACTTGACTGAAGTTGAGGAAAGTCTTTACCAGACGAAGAACCAAAGCAGCCAGGATCCACTTAACTACCCGATTCGGCTTAACAATAAATTAGCGGCGCTGGCCGGGGTGGTTTCCAGCGCTGATGCCGCACCAACCGATCAATCCTACGCGGTTTACGATGAACTGGTTGTCCAGATTGATGGACAACTCGCAAGGCTGGCAGGAATCATTAAAAACGAAGTTCCGGCATTCAATCAGCTAGTGCGCGATCAAAACATTCCGGCGATCACTTTGAAGCCAACGAGCGAAGGAGTTCCACGATAAAGAGCCAATCGCTCTGTAGCAGAATTGCTATTCGTCGGCACTAGCCCGACGGTAAGGGAGGTCTCCGAGGTGCATGCCGAGCCCTTCCTGCCGGTTGGACTAATGCCGCGTTTACGCCACGACCGCCGCGGGGCAGTGTCCTAATCTAGTTTTTCTCTGCGTACATCTCAGCGGCCTCTGCGTCTCGGCGGTGAATGAATCCGCGAGAATACTCACCGCAGAGTCGCAGAGAACGCAGAGGAGGCGCAGAGAATTTCAAATTAGGGGCACAACCCCGCCGCGGGCTGTGCTTGCGAGGTCGATGTCTTCGATGTATCTTAAACGCACCCCCCCCTCGACGTCTGTCAGACAAACTCTCCCAATAATCGACCCTTCTGGAAGGGGAGGAACTTATGAAAAAACTAGTTTTTGCTTTCTTAATTACACTTGCCACTATCTCAGTGGCCACGGCCGACACAGTCTATTTGCGCAGCGGCACGTCGCTTCGCGGCACGGTGCTGGGTTACATAAACGGACGTTTCGCGATTCGCCTGAGCGCGAACGCCACCCTGCCAGTGACTCCGGCCACCAGTCGCAGCCAGAACACTTCAACGTCTTCAACCAGGACCGTAACTGCAGGTGAAGTAATTTTTCTGCGGCCGCGCGAAATTGATCGAATCGAACTCGATGGACGATCGCTTGACGAAGCGCGTTATCAAACTCGCACGATTGACGTAGGGTTGGAGTCGAATTGGATTGATAGCGGCGTTGATCTAAAGCGCGGCGAGCGAGTACGAATCGACGCGACCGGCACCATCTATGCGGGTCGGACGCGTATCTCGCCGGCCGGGTTGACCACGATGGATCCGACCGCACCCTTGCCGCGCGCGGCCGAAGGGAAACTGATCGGAGTAGTGGGAAACGACTACAACGCGCCAATCATTGAAATTGGAGCTAACAGTGAATTTGTGGCCGACCGTGATGGGCGTCTGTATATGACGGCGAATCGAAGTAATTACAACGATGCGCGCGGAGCTTTCCGGGTTCAAATTCAAAAAGAGCTCGATCTGTCAGCTATGGCGCGGACTTCGGACGATCGAAACGACGGGAGCTACGATCCATTTGGCATTGGCAGTGACACTGAGTCGGGACAAGTGCGCACGCGCGAGCCGGGGGGCAACAATCCGAACCGAGACAATCGCGACAACCGCCGCAACCGCACCCTTGAACGAATCGTAGAAGTACAGGGTAACGCTCAGCGTGGAGTAGACACCGGCATCGATTTTCGTTTGGGTGACCAAGTCACGATCAGCGCTACGGGCAACGTCACTGCGGGCAGACGAGCGGGTGTAGTTTCGCCCGATGGTGGCCGCGTCAGTACCGGAGCAGTTTTCGGCGCTTCCAGCTATCCAGTGCCCACTGCCGGAGTCGGCGCGCTCGTCGGTATCATCCTGCAGTCGAATGGCACGTCGTCGCAGCCGTTTCTGATTGGCAGTCAACAGACGCTTACGCTGCCAGTCGACGGACGTTTGTTTCTGTTGGTGAACGACGACAACTACACCGATAACAGCGGGAGCTTTAGCGTCCGGATTGTTTATCCCGACAATCGTTAAGGCCGCAGTCACAGCTTAATCGCCGCACCGTGAGACGCATTAGCTCATAGTGCGGCGATTTTGTGTTTAGGATATCGATTCGGCAACCCTAACGGTAAATTAGCCGCTCAAAAGGTTTTTCGTGACGGGCCACAGTCCGCGTGCTAAGATTCCTGCCATTATGCATGCGGATGTCGTCATTATCCGGTTAATTTTCACGGCTTTTCTGGTAGCTGCTGGATACCTGCTCAACCCAATTCCAAACGGCGGACCCTGGTTCTCGGCGGCCATGGGCGGCCTAATTGCGATTTGCATTATCCTATTTGAACTTCGCATCCGACGCGCCACTTTGAAAACACTGATCGGCGCCGCGGTTGGTTCAATTCTGGGAATCCTGGGAGCGTTTTTAATTGGCCTCCTGATTAGTCGCCAGCAGAGTTCGGCGGTGCCCGCCGAGGTAAAGACTTTTGTCACCCTAGCCCTGACGTTTTTCATGGCTTACGTCGGCCTAATGGTTGGGGCTGCGAAGGGCGACTATCTTGAGCTCTCGGCGCTTGGGGGAATTCTGACTGACAAGGCCACTCGCCGCGATCTAAAAGTTCTTGATACGTCAGTGATCATCGACGGACGTATCGCCGACGTTGCGGAGACAGGCTTTCTTACGGGGACGCTAATCATTCCGCAATTCATTTTGCGCGAGCTTCAGCAGGTCGCCGATTCGCCTGACTCGTCAAAACGCCAACGCGGGCGCCGCGGTTTGGACATGCTTCATCGTTTGCAGAACAACAGCTCGCTCGACATTCAAATTGTCGAAACAGATTTTCCGGCGGTGAAGGAAGTGGACTTGAAGCTAATCGAGCTAGGCAAACAGCTCAACGCTGTGATCGTGACGAACGATTTCAATCTCAACAAAGTATCCCAAGTGCGCGGAGTTGATGTCCTCAATATCAATGAGCTGGCAAATGCACTCAAGCCGGTGGTCCTGCCCGGCGAGGCAATGCGCGTATTCATTTTGAAAGAGGGCAAGGAATATAACCAGGGCGTCGCCTATCTTGACGATGGCACCATGGTGGTGGTCGACAACGCCCGCAAATTGATTGGCAAGAATACCGACATCGCGGTGACCAGCGTGCTTCAGACCACGGCCGGCAAAATGATTTTTGGCCGACTCTGGGAAGAACGAGAAGTTGGTGGGAACACCGGCGAGCATCGCATCAATGGAACTCCAACTCGACGGCCCACGCGAGATGCGCGCACCGGCCCGATGCCAGTTCGCCTCGCTGACACTGAGCCGATTGCCGAACTCTAACTGACTCACCTGGCATCTCCCTCCAGAACGTTACCCGATCTCACGGGTTCTTTTCCTTGTCTGAAAAAAATGTATGGTCCTTACGCGGCGCAAGTGTTCACCCAGGTAGTCTCTTGATCGCACAGTCATAGCTTTGCGGCTTGCTGAACACCAAAAACAGCGCGAGCCCTGGCCCGTCAGTCGCTCAAATCGAAGGTGTCTTGGGAGCAGATGTGTGGCAAAATGCGCGACAGTCAATAATCAATTCATGGCTGAAGAAAAGCGCGATGCCGGAGGCTTGTGATTCGGTATCAATCCGTCAACGATTCGAACTTATAGTTTCTATGAATGTCGCAATCATTGCCGCTGCCGGACAGGGCACCCGGATGGCGGGCGACCGGCCGAAGCAGTTTCTCAAGCTGGGCGGCATTCCAATCATTGTCCATTCACTTAACGCCTTCGAGCAATGTGAGGCCATTCACGAAATAGTCGTGGTTTTAGCAGCTGACGAAGTCGCGAGCTTCGGCACGCTGGCTGATGAATACCAATTCCGCAAGGTCAGATCTGTAGTTGCCGGCGGCCGAACCCGAACGGAGTCAGTGCATCAAGGGT
Source organism: Pyrinomonadaceae bacterium (assembly GCA_031366425.1). Taxonomy (GTDB): domain Bacteria; phylum Acidobacteriota; class Blastocatellia; order Pyrinomonadales; family Pyrinomonadaceae; genus PSRF01. Next base: position 8,741 of record JANLZV010000284.1, read on the forward strand.
TGCTGGCGATCGAAGAATCAGGCGCCGAAATCGTAGCCGTTCATGACGGCGTCCGCCCGTTTGTCACTCCAGAAGAGATCACGCGCACGGTAGACGCGGCCAACCGCGAGGGCGCGGCAATTTTGGTTTCTGCTCCGGTCGATACCGTGAAACAGGTTGCCGACGGCGCGGTGATGAAAACGCTGGACCGTAGCGGCTTGCGCAATGCGTTGACGCCGCAGTGCTTTCGTTACGACGTTTTGCGAAGGGCATTTGAGAACGCAAATTTGGCCGATCCGGATTTGACCGATGAAAGTTTGCTAGTCGAACGCCTGGGATTGCGAGTAGTGGTAGTTGAAGGCAGCTCGCGCAATATCAAGATCACGAGGCCGGAAGATGTCGCGGTGGGTGAAGCGATCCTGAAAGAGTTCAGAATGCAGAAGTGAGAAAATAATTAGTCTATGTTCAGAATTGGTATCGGGAGTGATATTCATAAACTGGTTGAAGGTCGTTCGCTTATATTGGGCGGCGTAGTGGTGCCGTTTGAACGCGGCGCGGAGGGTCACTCAGATGCTGATACGCTCTTGCACGCAATTGCCGACGCGATTCTCGGCGCGTTGGCGGCCGGCGACTTGGGCAGCCACTTTCCCGATACTGCGCCAGAATGGAAGAACGCGAATAGCATGAAACTTCTTTCCCGCGTGATGGAACTCGCCGGCGAGCGCGGCTTTCATGTTGTTAACGTAGACTCTAACGTCATGTTGGAGCGGCCGAAGTTGCGGCCACACATCGCGGCGATGCGCGGCAACATTGCCGAGGCGTTAAAGGTTGATGCTTCATGCGTGAGTGTGAAAGCCAGAACCGGAGAAGGACAGGATGCGGTGGGGCAGGGAAACGCAGTGTCGGCCCAGGCAGTAGTCCTGCTCGAGTCGGTCAGTAGCTAAGATAAGGGGAGACTTTGAGACCGCAAGACGTAATTCGAAAAAAGCGAGACGGAGAGCATCTTTCGCGCGAGGAGATCGCCTTCTTTATCGAAGGTGTGACGCGCGGCACAATCGCTGACTATCAAATCAGTGCGCTGCTGATGGCCATTTACCTGAACGGGATGAACGATGCCGAACAGGGAGCGCTGACTGAAGCGATGCTCAATTCAGGGAACATCCTCGATTTCTCCCATATCGCCAAACCGAAAGCTGACAAGCACTCGACGGGCGGAGTGGGCGACAAGACTTCACTACTCATCGCGCCGATGGTGGCGGCTTGTGGAGTTTGCGTGCCGATGATTTCAGGACGCGGTCTCGGCCATACCGGCGGCACGCTCGATAAGCTCGAAACGATTCCCGGATACAACGTGAATCTCAGCGCGACTGAATTCGAACGCGTGCTGCAAACCGTAGGCTATGCAATGTCAGGTCAGACTGCGGAACTGGCGCCCGCTGACAAAAAAATGTACGCCTTGCGCGATGCCACTTCTACGGTTGAAGCAATTCCATTGATCGTCGCCTCAATCATTTCGAAGAAAGGCGCCGCTGGTCTGGACGCGATGGTGATCGACGTGAAGGTCGGCTCGGGCGCCTTTATGCGGCAGGAAGCTCGGGCGGAAACTCTCGCGCACGCACTCGTCAGAACCGGCAACGCCCTTGGCATTCGCACGCGCGCTTTGTTAACTGACATGAACCAGCCCTTGGGACAGGCCGTGGGAAACTCGTTGGAAGTTAAGGAGTGCATCGAACTTCTGCGCGGCGAGGGCGCCGATGGGGCGCGACCAGTGTTGGACTTGTCGATCGAACTTTCGGCCCACATGCTGGTTCTGGCACACGTGGACAATTCCCTGGAGGCAGCGCGGGCGAGGCTGCAGAAAATTCTGGACGGCGGCGCGGCGCTCGAGTGTTTTCGTAAAAATATCGAAGCCCAGGGAGGCGACCCGCGAGTGTGCGACGACCCCGACAAATTTCTTCCTTTGGTGACGGAAACGTTTAAGGTAGAATCCACGCGTTCAGGTTTTATTTCGAAAGTAGACACAGCCGAAATCGGACATGCAATTGCTGCGATCGGTGGGGGGCGCGTGCGCATAGACGACCTCATCGAACCAACCGTCGGCTTTGTTTCTGAAGTGAAGATCGGCGACGCGGTTGCGGCCGGTGCGGTGTTGGGCCAGGTCTATTGTCGCGATGAGTCGAAGGCCCGCGAAGCGGTCGGGCGGATTCAAGCCTCCTATGAAGTCGGCGATCAGGCCTTATCGTTAATACCGCCGTTAGTGAAGGAAGTGATCAACGAATGAAGTTTACATGCTCCGCGCTCATGTTGCTTTGTCTGGTGGCGTCGCTTGGCACCTCCTGCAACCGGGCCAGCTATGGCGCCGACGATAAGTCGAAGATTCGCGTGGGCATTGTCTTTGACATCGGCGGTAAAGACGATCGCTCGTTTAATGCTTCCGCGTGGGCAGGCGTTCATTGTGCCGAAACTGGAAAGTGGCCCGACGCCACAAACTGCGGCAAGCCTGCGCTCAACATCGTAGCTCGCGACATCGAACCGGGTAATCCCACTTCAATTGAACCCGCGATGCGAGCGTTTGCCGAACGCGGTTACGACCTGATCATCGGAGTCGGGTTTGCCCAAACTCCGATCATGGAATTGGTCGCCCGCGACTACCCGAACATTCGTTTCGCGATTGTCGACGGAGTGAGCGACCTGCCTAATGTTGCGTCTTTAGTTTTCAAGGAACACGAAGGCTCATATCTGGTTGGCATGCTGGCTGCGCGAGCGTCTAAAACCGGCACGCTCGGCTTTATCGGCGGCATGGATATTCCCCTGATTCATCGGTTTGAACTCGGCTATGAAGAAGGCGCGCGTGCCGCTAATCCGAACATTCGGGTGATTCAAAATTATGTAGGCGTCACCGATAGCGCCTGGAACAATCCCGGCAAGGGCAAGGAACTGGCCCTCGCCCAGATTGGAAAAGGCGCCGATGTGATTTTCACCGCTGCGGGCAATTCCGGTTTAGGCGCTTTCGACGCAGTTGAGCAAGCCGGCAAACAAGACGGCCGCGCGACGCATTTTGTTATCGGGGTAGACGCGAATCAGAACATGGTGAAACCGGGTTTTGTATTGACGAGTATGGTGAAGCGCGTTGACAACGCTGTGTACGCAATTATTCAGGATGTCGTTGGCGGTAAATTTCAGGCGGGCTTCCACGTTTATGGCCTGGACAAAGATGGCGTAGCTTACGCGATGGACGAGTTTAATAAGTCGCTAATCACGCCGGAGATGATTCAGCAGGCGGAAGAAGCGCGAAAAAAGATCATGGCCGGAGAGATTAAGGTTACGGACGCGATGGCGAAGTAACGCGGTCTTAGGTATTGGGTCAATTCGTATCCGCAGATTACGCAGACGACAGAATGCATTGATCTTTCACACGACTTTGAATCAGCGTAAATCGGTGTAATCTGCGGATATTGACTGAACCAGCGAAGAGCGGACATCAACGTGCTAGAACTCCGAAACATCACCAAACGCTTTGCGAACGTGCTCGCCAACGACAACGTAAATATTGTCGTTAAGCCGGGGACGATTCATGCGATTGTGGGCGAAAACGGCGCGGGCAAATCTACCGCAATGCGGATCGCCTACGGCTTTTACAAAGCCGACAGCGGTGAAATTCTGATCGACGGTCAGGTTCGGAGTATTTCGACGCCACACGATGCGATCGCCCTGGGTGTCGGCATGGTCCATCAGCACTTCATGCTGGTGGAGACAATGACAGTTGCTGAAAACATTGTCCTGGGCGCCGAACCGGGCAACTCACTGGCGCTCGATCTCGGCAAAGCTTCGACTGATATCCAACAATTATCGGAAGAATTCAAGCTCGCCGTAAATCCAAATGCGGTCGTCGAACATTTGTCGGTCGGACAGCAGCAACGCGTCGAGCTTCTGAAGGCGCTATATCGTCACGCCCGCCTGCTGATTTTAGACGAACCAACCGCCGTCTTGACCCCCCAGGAAGTCGACGAGTTTTTCACCATCCTGCGAAGGATGCGCGAACAGGGCAAGACCGTAGTCATCATTACGCACAAACTTTCCGAAGTGCTGGCGATCTCGGACGAGGTGACCGTGATGCGCGATGGCAAGGTTGTCGGCCGGGTGCAGACCAAAGATACCAACGCGGCTGAGTTGGCTCGTCTCATGGTGGGACGCGAAGTCCTGCTGCGAGTGGACAAACCAGATGCTGACGTCGGCACTACCGAGTTAAGCGTCAAGAACCTCTCGGTAACCCATGCGGACGGAAGCAAGCGCCTCAATGACGTTTCATTTGAAGTGCGCAAAGGCGAGATTCTCGGAATCGCCGGGGTTGAAGGCAATGGCCAGACAGAACTAATTGAAGCCCTTGCCGGTCTTGTCAGCACGGCGCATCTTTCCGGTGAAGTCCGACTCGAAGGTAAAGATATTACGCGGCTAGATGCGCGCTCGCGCCGTGAAATCGGCATAGCTCACATTCCGGAAGATCGGCATCGGCGCGGGCTGTTGCTCGATTTCAGTCTGGCGGAGAATTCGATCCTCGGAGTGCACTACCGAAAGCCAATCGTGAGTTTTGCCGGAACCTTTCTCAACGACACTGCCATTCGAAAACGCGCTGACCAGATCATTCAAGACTTCGACGTGCGACCCGCAAATCAGGATTTGCCTGCGCGAGCACTCTCCGGAGGAAACCAGCAGAAGCTGATCATTGGCCGCGAATTTGATCTGCGCCCGAAACTATTGCTGGTGTCGCAACCCACCAGAGGTGTGGATATTGGTGCGATTGAGTTTATTCACCGTAAGCTCGTGGCCCTGCGTGACGATGGCTGCGCGGTCCTGCTGATTTCCGCCGAACTTGAAGAGGTGACTGCGCTGTCGGATCGGCTGCTGATAATTCACGAGGGCAGGATCGTGGGTGATGTCGATCCGAAAGTTGCGACCATCGAAGAAATTGGACTGCTGATGACAGGGAGTTCTAAATCTTGACATTTCTTCGCCAGCTTCTGTTTCCGCTGATTGCCGTCGTGGCCGCGTTTGTAGTTGGCGGAATCCTGATTCTTTTGATTGGCGACAACCCGATTGAAGCCTACCGCTTGCTGTTGGGCAGCGCGCTGTCATGGCCGGACGGGATCGGGTACACGCTGTTTTACGCCACACCGCTGATCTTCACGGGGCTCGCAGTCCTGGTAGCCTTCCGTTGCGGATTGCTGAATATCGGGGCCGAAGGCCAACTTTATGTCGCGGCATTTGCCACCGCCTGGGTAGGAATCACATTTGCCAACATGACGGCTTGGATTCTCCTGCCGCTCTGTTTTCTGGCTGCGATTGTTGCCGGTGGTGTTTGGGGTGCAATCCCCGGCATATTGAAAGCGCGATTTGGATCGCATGAAGTAATCAATACGATCATGCTGAACTTCGTGGCGGTCGCGCTCTGCAGTTACTTCACGCAGTATCACTACAAAACGCCGGGCGATCCGATCATGCAGACGACGAAGATCGGCGCCGGCGCGCACATCGCCCGACTCGGCAAGTTTATTCCCGGTTTGCCCGAACGCATTCCGGTAAACGTCGCTTTCCTGGTCGCACTGCTTTGTTGCCTGCTGGTTTATCTGTTCCTTTGGCGCACGAAGTGGGGCTACGAATTGCGCGCGACCGGAACCAACCCCACCGCCGCGGAGTATGGCGGAATTTCAATTCGGAAACAGATCATCATCGCGATGACCATCTCCGGTTCACTGGCTGGCTTGGTGGGAATTAATGAAGTGCTGGGCTACCGCGAACGCTACTACGATGGTTTTTCTGATGGTTACGGATTTACCGGTATTGCAGTGGCGTTGTTGGGACGAAATCATCCGGTCGGCGTGATAGTGGCCGCTTTGCTATTCGCGGTTTTGCAGCGCGGCGGAATTCACGTCGACGGTTTTTCGGAACACGTGACTAAAGACATTGTCCAGGTGTTGCAGGGAACCATCATTCTTTTTGTAGCGGCGGAGGCCTTCTTCCGCGGGTCGTTCGGGAAGTTTAGTCTGTTGAAGCGCGGCAAAGTTTAGCAGTCGGCGCAGCTAGGTTAAATCAAATGAGCGAACTCTTTTCCATAGCGCTGTTCTGGTCAACCATCAGGCTGTCCACGCCGCTGATCCTCGCGGCTTTGGGCGGCATGTTTTCAGAGCGTGCCGGTGTTATCAACATTGCCCTGGAGGGGATGATGCTGGCCGGCGCTTTCACTGCCGCCGCCGTGACTTACGCGGTAGGCAATCCATATGTGGGTCTGGCGGCCGGCATGGCAGCCGGTGCGTTGATCGCTCTAATTCATGCGGTGGCCTGCATCACATACAAAGCCGATCAAGTGGTAACCGGCACGGCAATCAATATCTTGATGATTGGAATGCCTGCGTTTCTAAGCGGCGCGCTGTTTCTTTCTTCAGGCTCGACGCCGCAGATTCCCAAGGACCACCTGATCCCCAGTATTCCCATCATCATGGCGATTGTTTTCGTTCCGCTTAGTTGGTACGTGCTTTACAAAACTCCTTTTGGCTTGCGGCTCCGTTCGGTTGGAGAGAATCCCGAGGCTGCTGATGCTGCCGGTATTAGTGTTTCGCGAATGAAGTTTGCAGGAGTGTTGCTCTCTGGAGCGTTGGCAGGAATCGGCGGCGCCTATTTGTCCATCGGCCAATCTTCTCTGTTCACTCGTAACATGACTTCGGGACGCGGCTTCATCGCTTTAGCGGCGTTGATTTTTGGAAAGTGGCGGCCAGTGCAAACGCTGCTCGCCTGTCTGCTGTTTGGTTTCACCGAGGCGATCTCGATTCAGATGCAGGGCGTTATCAAGCTCCCCTCCGGTGATGATATTCCGGTCCAGTTTATCCAGATGGTCCCCTACCTTCTGACGATCGTGGTGCTGGCGGGCTTCATTGGTTCATCTCGGCCTCCCCAGGCATTGGGAATTCCATACCAAAAGGAACGGTAGAGACTGGATCTGTCAGTAGCTTGAAGGACCATCGCCTGAAGGACCATGGAAAGCCTGATCCCATTCATCAAGAACAGCACCGCCCTTGATCTGCTGCTACTTCTGGTTGTCTTGCTCACGGGGTTGATCCTAATCCCCATTGGAATCTGGATCGCATTTGCATCGCGTGGGCGCAAGCCGATCTACTTCTTCCTGGCAGTGGCGTGGCTCCCGCTGATCATCGCTTTCTTTGGGACTTATCTGAGATTCAAAGGAATTGACAGAGTGCTGGCCGAGTTTCCAGAGGCCAGTGTGGAAGTGGCTGCGGCCGCTCGCGCCGAGGCGTGGATACTGACATACATTGGCGCGGCATGGACTGTGGTGCTCGACTTGATCGGAACGTTTGGATTGATACTTAAGAAAGACCGAGCTTGAGTTTGAAGATGACTACCGAACCTAACCCAGCACCTCTTTTTGATCGCGCCGAGCGTGCGGCGCAAACCATTAGTGCGCGCGCGACCGTTAAGCCGCGCATTGCCCTCGTTCTCGGAAGCGGTCTCGGTGCCTTTGCCGACGAGTTTACCGACGCCGTAGCGATTCCTTATCAGGAGATTCCCGGGTTCGTGTCGTCAACGGCACAGGGACATAAGGGCCGTCTGGTTACTGGCAACGTGGACGGCATTCCAGTCGTGGCGATGCAGGGTCGGGTCCACTTTTATGAAGGCTATTCGCTGGAGGAAGTAACCTTCCCAATCCGCACCTTCAAGTCGATGGGAATTGACACGGTGATTTTGACTAACGCGGCCGGCGGGATCGATGTTCAGTTGACTCAGGGCGCGTTAATGGTGATTAGCGATCACCTGAATTTGATGGGAGTAAATCCGTTGCGCGGAGCAAACGACGATCGCTTCGGCCCGCGGTTCCCTGATATGACTGAAGTGTATTCACGGGAGTTGCAGGAGCTGGTGACTGAAGAAGCGCGCCGGTTGGGGATAACTGTCCGTCGGGGAATTTATGCGGCCCTCACCGGACCGAGTTATGAGACGCCGGCGGAGATCCACATGCTCCGAGCTTGTGGTGCCGACGCAGTGGGCATGAGCACAGTCCCGGAAGCAATCGTCGCGCGTCATCTGGGGATGAGCGTAATCGGCATTTCGTGTATCACAAATATGGCTGCCGGGATTAGCGAGCAGGCAATCAATCACGAGGAAGTGATGGAGACCGGCCAAAAAGTGAAAGCGACTTTTACTCAGTTGCTGCGGCAAATTATTACCAGCTTGCCCGGCAGCTCGTGAGGTCGCGCTGATGCTGCTTCCGCGCTAACCGGGATGCTGCTAAGACTGCTAGACTGCTAGTTTATTGAACAACGTATTCGGTGAAAGGCGAGAGTATTTTCTGTGAGCTTGATAATTGGAATCTCCGGTGGGACCGGCTCGGGCAAGACAACCGTAGCTAACCGAATCCTGGAGACGGTCAAAGCCAGCGAAGTAGTTTTCATCCAGCAGGATTCCTACTACCGCAATCTCAAAGATCTGCCGCTCGATTTCCGCCAGGTAGCCAACTTCGATCATCCGGATGCGCTCGACAACGATCTTCTGGTCAACCATGTGCGAAAGCTCAAGGCCGGAGAGCCTGTTGAACTGCCGATCTACGATTTCAAGACCCACTCGCGACAGGTTGAAACGAGCGCAGTCGCGCCCAAACCGATTGTAATCGTTGAAGGCATCCTGATCTTCGCTGATCCGCGTTTGCTCGAACAGCTTGATATCAAGGTCTTTGTTGATACCCCCGACGACATTCGTTTTATCCGCCGCTTGAGACGCGACATCGCAGAACGAGGACGCACAGTCGAATCCGTGATCGAGCAATATGTGGCTACTGTGCGGCCGATGCATATGCAGTTCGTCGAACCGTCGAAGCGTGCGGCGGATGTGATCATCCCCGA
>JANLZV010000417.1:0-2005 GCA_031366425.1 Pyrinomonadaceae bacterium
GCCATTCCTCACCCGGCATCTTGTTAAGCAACGATCCTTTCATGTGGACCACTTCGTCGTGCGACAAGGGCAGGATAAAGTTTTCACTCCACGCATAAATCAATCCGAAGGTTAGGGAGTGGTGATTGCCACCGCGGAAAAGTGGATCTGTTTGGAAATACTTCAGCGTGTCGTGCATCCAACCCATGTTCCACTTCAAATCAAAGCCAAGTCCCCCCGCGTAGACCGGATGACTCACCTGCGGCCACGCGGTTGATTCTTCGGCAATAATCATCGCGCCCGGGCACTCACGATGCGTTATCTCGTTCAACTCTTTCAGCAACGAAATCGCTTCAAGATTTTCGCGTCCGCCAAACTGATTTGGTTCCCACTCACCTTCGTTGCGGCTGTAGTCGAGATAGAGCATCGAAGCTACTGCATCAACGCGCAGACCATCGATGTGAAACTCCTTCAACCAGTAGAGCGCGTTGGCCAGCAGAAAATTTCTGACTTCGTTGCGGCTGTAGTTAAAGATGTAGGTGCCCCAGTCGGGATGTTCACCTTTGCGCGGATCCAGATGCTCGTACAAAGCCGAACCATCGAAGCGCGCGAGCGCAAACGCGTCTTTGGGAAAGTGGGCCGGCACCCAGTCCATGATCACGCCTACGCCCTGCTGATGCAGATAGTCGATTAGATAACGCAGATCGTCAGGCGTGCCGTAACGAGCAGACGGTGCATAATAATTGCTGACTTGATAACCCCAGGATGGTCCATAGGGATGTTCCTTAAGAGGCAAAAACTCAACGTGGGTGAAGCCCATCTCTGCGGCATAGTCTGCCAGCGGTTCTGCCATCTCGCGATAACTAAAGGAACGGTTGCCCTCTTCGGCGATGCGGCGCCACGATCCAAAGTGGACCTCATAGATCGAAAGGGGCTGACGAAAATGTTCGCGGCCCAAACGCTTCTTCATCCAACGCGCATCGTCAAACGTGTAAGTCGACTCGAACACAACCGACGAGGTGGCCGGGGGGGCTTCCGCATAAAACGCGTAAGGGTCTGCCTTGAGGAAGGCCGGCAAGCCGGGCGATTTGATCTCGTATTTGTAGAGTGTGCCGGCCTGCAAATCCGGGACAAAGAGTTCCCAAACGCCGGAAGTGCCGAGTCGGTCCATTCGATGATCTGCGCCTTCCCAGTTGTTGAAGTTGCCGACGACGCTCACTCGTTCAGCGCTGGGCGCCCATACCGCAAACAAAACTCCGTTCGCGCCTGCCACGGTTGTCGGATGCGCACCGAGCTTTTCGTAAATCCGTTCGTGACGTCCTTCACCCAGAAGGTGGAGATCGATGTCGCCAAAAGCCGTCGAGGCACTGGCTTCAACTGTGGAACGCGGCTGCGGCTGCTTCCGAGCCTTTGATTCGGGCTTCCCGCGCGAACCCTCGTCGCCCGCGCTGTCCGCGCGATTCGGTTTGCGAATTAATTTTTCGGTGGGCTTTTTTTTCATGCAGAAACGCCGGCAAAACTTTCTGATTTCAACCTGAACGAGGGGTTAGCTGGCTCCACAAGAATTCGATAAATGTCCGCGCCAGTCCCCAACTCATGCCGATTGCTTCTGGCCGCCGCCAGAATTTGAAGAAACTCTTTACGGGGTGACGGCATTCCGAGGTGGTCCATCAAGTCGATGACTCGGCACGCATACTTCAGAATCTGGATTGGCTCAATCCCGGAAATATCGTTGAAGAACCAACCGCAACTGGTAAACATCAACAACGCATTCCGTTGCATTTCAAGAAGCGCCAAAGCCCGATCTTGTTCCGCGTTCGTCAACTGTTGACGCGCGTGTTGTGCGATCAACTCCGCACGGTTGCTGCAATCCAGCATCACCCGTATGTAGGCGTTGCGCGCTTCCCAAACATCCGCCAAGAGATCACGTCCCACGCGCTCAAACTCGCGCGCCGCTTCGTCGCGAAGAAAATTCATCGCTTCCCGAAGCGGACTGCGCCACTCCTGGTTCCATCCCGGTTCGCCG
>JANLZV010000443.1:0-4004 GCA_031366425.1 Pyrinomonadaceae bacterium
CGCCGCTGTTGGAGCCGATCAGCATCGAGTCACACTGGGTGTAGTTGCGGGCGTTTTCAGCCTTAGGCATCACCTTCACCAGACCGCGGTAACTATTGTTCGACTTCCCCGCCGCAATTCCCTTCGAGATGATCGTTGAGCGAGTATTCTTGCCCAGATGAATCATCTTGGTGCCCGTGTCTGCCTGCTGCGCATGATTTGTTAACGCGACTGAGTAAAACTCTCCAATCGAGTTGTCGCCCTGAAGAATGCACGATGGATACTTCCAGGTGATCGCTGATCCGGTTTCGACCTGGGTCCACGAGATCTTCGAGTTTCGTCCGGCGCACTTGCCGCGCTTCGTCACGAAGTTGTAAATCCCGCCGACGCCGTTCTCATCGCCGGCATACCAGTTTTGCACGGTCGAATACTTAATCTGAGCGTCGTCGAGGGCCACCAGTTCAACCACGGCGGCATGCAACTGGTTCTTATCAAACTTTGGCGCCGTGCAACCTTCAAGGTAGGAAACGTAGGCGCCTTCTTCGGCGACAATCAAGGTTCGCTCAAATTGACCCGACTCTGAATTGTTGATTCTGAAGTAGGTGGAAAGCTCCATCGGGCAGCGGACGCCTTTAGGAATGAAACAGAATGAACCGTCGGAAAACACTGCACTGTTCAGCGCTGCAAAAAAATTGTCGTTAGTGGGAACCACTGAGCCGAGATACTTACGAATCAACTCCGGGTAATCCTTGATCGCCTCGCTGAACGAACAGAAGATCACGCCGTGCTTTTTTAGCTTTTCCTTGTAGGTGGTGGCGACTGAGACGGAGTCGAAGATCGCGTCGACGGCAACATTGGCAAGCTGTTTCTGTTCAGTCAACGGAATGCCGAGCTTTTCAAAAGTCTTCAGCAATTCCGGATCTACTTCGTCAAGACTCGACTTCAATGCCTTTTGCTTCGGCGCGCTGTAATAGACTACGTCCTGATAATCGATCTTCGGATATGAAACGTTAGGCCAATGTGTGGGCTCGGTCATCGTCAGCCAATGCCGGTAGGCCTTGAGCCGAAATTCCAACATCCACTCAGGCTCGTTTTTCTTGGAGGCGATCAAACGAATCGTGTCTTCGGTTAGCCCGCGCGGGATCATGTCCGACTCGATATCGGTGACGAAACCGTATTTATATTCCTGGTTGCTTAGTATTTCTGCTGTGCTCATCAGTTACCTGTTTGCTTAAAGTTGTTCGCGCCCATTCAAACCTGCGCTTGAACCGATTCAACCCGCTGCCTCGTTCCCTGAATCTTATGCAGTACTGCGTCAACTGTCGCTTCGGTGCCCAGGAGTTGCGACAAGGTGATTTCAGAAAGCGCGTTGTCGACGATTTGATGCAACTCTACGATCACCGGTCGAATGCCGCAGTCGCCAGTGTGCACACAGGAATCGAGCACGCCCGAATAACTCTTGCAGTGGGCTTCCATACGTTCGTTGTCCAACACACTAATGACTTCGTTCAAACGAATTGCCGACGCCGGACGGGCTAGTCGATAGCCGCCCTTAGTGCCACGCTGCGACTGCACTAAACCCGCCTTGTTCAATATCCACATCAGTTTTCCGGCGTTCGCCACCGAAATGCCTTCCAGGCGGGCGATCCTCGCAAGCGTGAGCGAGTCGCCCTGCGCTTCCGCGCGCGCGAGTTGGAGCAGAGCGCGCAAACCATATTCTTCCTGTGCCGAAATCTTCATAATGCTCGCTGCGGTTTGAAACAGAACGCAGTTTACTGAAACCTTACTTTAAAGTCAAGATGGGGTAAGGCGTTACAGGTCATGGGAATAACCTCACCTTTGTATGAATTAGAGGGCGAAGCTGAAGTCGAGGAAACCACTGATTCGAACGGGAGTTGTAGCCGCCGGAGTTGCCTCAAACCGCCACTTCCGAGCAGCGTCTTCGGCGGCTTGGCGGAGCAGAAAGGGCCCTTCAATCCGTGAAATTTCCACCACCGCGCCGCGCTCGTCAATCACCAGGTAAATCCGCACCGTGCCGACGGTACCGCTTTGTTTTGCGAGCGGGGGATAACGCGGGACCACGCGTTTCGTCGCTCTCGCGTTTAGCGAAACCGGGCCCGCGCTCGGCTCGGTAGTGGTGGTGGACGAGCCGGCTGTGCTCGCCGTAGGAGCTTCGGTTTTTGTTTGCTGCGGAGCAATTGCGTCTTTGGAAGTGTGTTGCTGTTCCGAACCAGCTGCAGGCTTATCCGGGCCGGATTCGGACGTCTTTCGAGTCGAGTAAGGCGAAGGTGAAGGCGTCTTGTTTAGTGCCGCTTTCGTAGGTGGTAGCGCCGAAATGCCGCGGAGGGCGGCGATCTGGGTCCGCGACGAAGCCAAAGTTTGGCGCGCGCTCGCATAGTCGCCTTCCCACTTCAACTGGTCCTCGCTGTCTTTCGCCAGGGACAACCTCACGCCCAAAACGTCCTCCAGCAACGACAGTGAATCCGAACCCTCACTCTCCGACGAAATCTGTTTCGCCTGTCCGATCATTCGTTCCACGAAAGACCGCAGGCGGTCTAAATCAGTCACCACTTCGGCGGGCAAGGTAGGATCGGTGACGTTTACTCCAAAACTGCGGTAGCGCGCCAGATGCGTGCGACTGCCGTTGACGGCTTGCCCGGCGAGTGCGAAGTAAGTGCGAATCGAGTCACTGTTCTGCCCGGACCGCGAACGAAAATTTTCTTCGAGTAGGGCCTCCGCTCTGGTGTAGTTTCCCTCTTCCAAATAGATACTCATTAACATCACTGAGGTGATGTTGCGGATCGACGCATCCTGTGTGCTCGCCCTGACGTTTTCCAGTTCACTTGCGGCAATCAGGAGTTGATGCGCAGCGATTAAAGCCCGAGCTCGTTGGATACGCGACTCTGCGGTTACAGGTGCTGCGGCGGGCTCAGTTACAGTCTGTGAACGCACGGCCGCGGAAGAAATAAAGGTAAGGAATAATGCCAACAGCAGTCTGGAAACCGGCAGGAAACGTCTTGATAAACTAATTCGCTTCACGAATGTAATGCTCCCGATAAATGCAAAAGCGAGCCTGAGGCTCGCTTACCAGTTCATATGATTTTGACGGGCTATTATGGTCCGATTAGGACATGATGGCAAGCGGTGTGGCCGACCGATTAGAGTTACGGACGTCCTGCAGCGCCCAAACTTTTGACCACCTGATCGCGGAATTTCCGCGCACTCGTCTTGATTGAAGCCTCATCGAGCGTCAACAAACGCCGATCGCGCATCACGACGCGCCCATTAATCACGACCGTTTGCACGTCGGAAGCTTTGCTCGCATAAACCAGGTCGGAGTAAATGTTGTAAAGCGGAGTTTGGTTGAGCGAGTCGCGTTCGACGAGGACCAGATCCGCGCGCTTGCCTTTTTCGATGGAGCCTATCTCACGCTCCAGGTGCAGCGCCTCGGCGCCGCGAATCGTCGCGAGTTCAAACGCATCGAGCGCGGAAATCACTTTCGGGTCTCCGCTGAACAACTTGTGAAGTTTTGCCGCCGTATCCATCTCTTCCCACATGCTCAGATCATTGTTTGAGGCGGCGCCGTCTGTTCCCAGGCCGATGCGAAGTCCATCCGACAGCATTTTCGGCACAGGCGACACGCCGGATGCGAGTTTCATATTCGACTGCGGATTATGGACCACGCCCACGCCGGCCTGTTTCAAAATTTTGATCTCGCCGGCACTCGGCCAAACCATGTGCGCTGCAATTACGCGATCATTGAGAAATCCAATCCGCTGCAGGTAATCGACTGGGCTGGCGCCTTTCGCTTTGAGACTGTCATCCACTTCCCTTTTCGTCTCGGAAATGTGCATCACGATCGGCGCGCCGGTCCGGTCTGAAAACGATCTCACAGCTTTTAGGTGTTCTTCGGAAACAGTGTAAGGGGCATGTGGCGCGATTGCCGGAATAATCAGTTCGTGACCTTGCCACTTCTTCACAAAGCGCTCGGTGTAGGCCATTGCTTCAGCGTTAGTTTTATTGTC
>JANLZV010000464.1:0-2559 GCA_031366425.1 Pyrinomonadaceae bacterium
GAAGAACGCGCGCGAAGTCTATGAAGATCTCGACGGCGCGGTCGAAGGCGCCGACCTGCTGTTGACGCATCCGCTGCCCCTCGTAGGACCAATCGTGGCCCAGAAACGCGGACTGCCGTGGGTGTCGAGTGTGCTGGCTCCGATTTCGTTTTTCTCCGCTTACGATCCCCCAGTGCCGCCGCAGATGCCGTCGCTTCATAAGTTGATGAGCTTGAGCCCGATGATGGGCCGGCTGTTTTATCGCCTCGCATCGCGCAAACTCGAACCAGTAATGGAGCCGATCTATCAACTTCGCGCTGAGCTGGGACTAGCGCGCGGCGAGCAGCCGCTACTCGGCGGACAACATTCGCCGGCCCTCGTGCTGGCGCTGTTCTCCAGCGTCATCGCTCAGCCACAGCCCGATTGGCCTGCGAATACGCGCGTTACCGGATTCCCGTTTTACGATCGCCGTGACTTCTTTGCCGAGACCGAGACCGACCCCGCTCTTTTGGAGTTTCTCGCCGATGGACCACCACCGATTATTTTCACGCTCGGCTCGGCTGCGTTTTGGGTCGCCAAAGATTTCTATCGTGACTCGATCAAAGCGGCGCAGGAGTTGGGCCAGCGGGCATTACTCCTGATTGGACATGAACGCAATCGTCCGCAAGAGCGACTGCCGGATGGGGTCGCTGCATTCGAATATGCACCGTTTGGCGAGGTCCTGCCGCGCGCCTCCGTGATCGTGCACCAGGGCGGGGTGGGCACTACCGGGCAGGGATTGCGTTCGGGTCGTCCCGCCCTCGTGGTGCCACATGCGCACGATCAATTTGACAATGGAGCGCGCGTGGTGAGGTTGGGCTGCGGGCGCATGTTGGCCCGCCCGCGCTACAATGCGCGTAACGCGATTAGAGAGCTCGGTGCGTTACTGGAAGACCCCGGCTACGCAAGCAAAGCGGCTGCGGCAGCCACGCGGATCCAACTCGAGAACGGCGCGAAGGTTGCTGTTGATGCGATTGAGGAGATGTTGACACGCTGATCACGACTTGAGTGCGTTCGATGCTTGCGGCAGGCCGAGCAACCTACGCTTCCGGCAGGCCCTCCCAGGAAACCAAATCATGTTGCTTGTTATTGACGCTGGAAACACAAACACCTCGCTCGGTGTTTTTAATGAAACTGAACTTGTGGCCCATTGGCGACTCACGACGGCGCGCTCGCGCACGGTTGATGAGTATGGCGTGCACGCTCGAAACCTGTTTGAGTTGGCCGGGATAGATTTCAACGCCATCGGCGCTATCGCCATCGCTTCGGTCGTGCCGCCGCTCAACTACACGCTCAAGGTGATGTCGGAAACTTATTTTCATCTGACCCCGCTCTTCGTTGACCAGACCACCGACACCGGCCTCAAAATTCTCTACGAGCCGGCCTCTGACGTAGGTGCAGATCGCATCGTTGACGCGGTGGCAGCGATTACCAAATACGGCGCTCCCTGCATCGTGGTTGACTTCGGCACAGCCACCACCTTCAACGCGATCAACGCCGCGGGTGAATATGTGGGCGGCGCGATTACTCCGGGGATCATGATTTCTTCCGATGCTTTATTTGAACGCACAGCGAAACTTCCGCGGGTGGATATCAGACGTCCGCAAACCGTGATCGGATCTTCGACGATTACGGCAATGCAGTCCGGCTTGTATCACGGGTTTGTGGGACTGGTGGATGGCGTGCTGCGGAAAATGATCGAAGAGATCGGCGGGAGTCCGCGCGTGATCGCGACCGGCGGGCTCGCGTCGTTAATTGCGACCGGTTCAGAGTTTATCGAACTAGTGGACGACACCTTGACCCTCGAAGGGTTACGACTGATTTACGAACGAACGAAATAAGTTTCGAGTTTCGAGTTTCAAGTTTCGGGTTTGCCAATCGTCCGGAGGCAATCCAAGACGACAGTTGCAACTCGAAACTCGAAACTTAAAACTCAAAACTTTGTTTTGAATTACTTTAACTACTTCACTGAAATTGAAGACGCCTTTACGCGCCGCCGCGGAAAGCATTTGCTCATCAGCGCGCTTGATTGGACGCTGATCGAAACCTGGAAAGAGTTGGGCGTCCCGCTCCACATCGCGTTGCGCGGAATTGAAAAGGCGTTTGATTCCTGGGAGTCGAAACCACGCAAGCGAAGTGTGAAGTCACTAATGTATTGCCAGGAAGAAGTTGAAGCACAGTTTGCCGAGTGGCGCGAGGCGCGCGTGGGTGCGGCCGAGCCGGACACTGCGGTTGATCAAAATGGCGCGGCCGCAAATGCGGATCGTTTGCCGTTTTCCAAAGTTGCGATTCTCGAACACTTGCAACGAGGGCGTGAGAGTCTGGCTTCCGCGCGCGCTTCTCACACGGCGGAACTCGCGCGGCAACAGATCAGCGACGACGATTTTTCTGATGCGCTCGCGCGCGCCCAGTCAATGCTAGTGGACTTGGAGCGGGAACTCAGTGAGACCGCACGACCGGAAGCGCAAAAGTTGGAGCAGTCGCTCAGCGGGTTGGAACGGATGCTGAGTGATTCGTCAACATCCGCTATTGCCGTCGAAC
>JANLZV010000497.1:0-6310 GCA_031366425.1 Pyrinomonadaceae bacterium
CCTCGAAGGTATCGACATCTTTCGCACTCAAATCGCCGCAGTGCATACGCGCGCGATCATCGACCCTGACTATGCAGTGAAGTTAACCGGCAAACTCGGGCGCAACACGTTTGGCTTGCTGTTGGCTTCAGACAATGGTCCGGGAAATTTCAATGAAGATGAGCGTGCCACCGCGAACCCGAGGTTTCTGGATAAGAATGCTTCGGTGGGAATTCTGCGTTTGAAACGTGATATCGGGAAATCGGATTCATTCATCGGCTTCCTCGGCACGTACAGCCGTTTCGTGGACAGGTACAACGAAGTGGCGGGCTTTGACGGCCGCTTTCGGGTGGACAAGACTACGGTCTTCAGCTGGCAGGTGCTGGGTACGCACTCGCGTCGTAATTTCTTTTTCCCGGACCAGGGAAAGAACCTGGATCGAAAGGAAAATGCTTTCATCTACGCGGTCGACTACAACAAAGACGGTCGCCATTTTGGTTACGACTTTTCCATGGTTGGACGCACGCGTTATTACCGCGCTGACGTTGGTTTTAATCGTCGTACCAACACGAATAATCCAAATCTTTTCATCCGTTATAACTCCGAACCCAAGCCCAAAGCGCGTTTGATTTCCTGGCGCGCGCACACGGATTTTTCCGCAAACTTCGATTGGCAGGGTCGTTCGCAAAGCGCAAATAATGAAACCCAGGTGCAATTTAGTTTCATCAAGGAAAGCTTTCTCGGCATCGGCGCGGACAATGGTTACGAGCGGGTTTTTGAAAGTGAATTTGGGCCCACGCGGCAGCCGGGTTCTAACTGCGTCATCAATAACAATTGCACGTTTGCGGGAAACGACAACGAGCGTTCGACATCGACTCGCGGACTGTACCTTTTCGCGGGTTCGACGCCGATGAAGAAAGTGAACTTCAACTTTTTTGTTAACCGGCGTTGGGGCGCGCTGGATTTTGATTTTGGCGCTGGTCCAAAGTTTCCGCGCGTAAGTCCCACGGCCCTGGCCGCGGCAAACGCAAAGGCCGCGCATCTTTGCGATCCGGCGTTGCCGGGCCAGCCGCCGAAGGTGTTGCCGACCACCTGCAATGCGCCTCAGGATCCGGGTCCCGGAGACTTCCTTCATTTCGATGGCGGGATCACTTATCAGCCTACGACGGCCTTGAGCGCGACTCTCAATTTCACGAAGGAGCGATTGACGCGTTACGACACAGGCCGGACTGCTTTCGATGAAAACATCGTCTCACTCCGGAGCACGTATCAATTCAGCCGTTTCCTGTTTGCGCGTGGGCGGATCGATTTCGATTCGCTTGCTTCAAATTACAAAGGACAGTTTCTGCTCGGGTATACGCCGAATCCCGGCACTGCCTTTTATGTC
The DNA here is from genome assembly GCA_031366425.1 of Pyrinomonadaceae bacterium. GTDB lineage: Bacteria > Acidobacteriota > Blastocatellia > Pyrinomonadales > Pyrinomonadaceae > PSRF01. Next base: position 1,367 of record JANLZV010000497.1, read on the forward strand.
GGCTACAACGACGATCTCAGTCGCAGCGGGTTTAATCCCTTTTCTGGTCAACTCGAACCGGGCTTCCGTCGCAACGGACGCACGTTTTTTATCAAGATGTCTTACCTGTTTCGCAAGAGCTTTTAGCTTTTGTCGGCTTCTTCAGGACAACGCGTAGAACATTTCGACGCCGGCACTCGTAGAAACTCCGATCGGCACGGCGTCTTTAACGACAGACTATTAGGGCGTCTGGCCGCTTGGTTGAATCTCCCCCAAACCCGCCCTTCTTTTCAATAGCAGCCGGGTTCAGCCCAATGAACGAGTGAACAGCGGCGTCGCAATTTCTCGCTTAACGGTTTAAGGGAAACAGCAGAACTTTCTTCATCAAGATGTCTTACTTTTTCCGAAAGAGTTTTGGCAGTTGAAATTATTCAGCAGGGGAAATATTCGCGGGCAGTTTCTGCTGGGCTGGACCCCGAACCCCGGCACCGCGTTTTATCTTGGTTACAACGACGATCTGAGTCGGAACGGTTATAGTCCGTTCAGCGGCCAACTGGAACCGGGATTCAGGCGAAATGGGCGGACCTTCTTCATCAAGATGTCTTATCTTTTCCGTAAGAGTTTCGGTGGCTAAGATCGCGATAGTCAAAGTGCATCTTTCCCGTCAATGACCAACACACCGATCTCGCATCAGTGTGGTGTCTTCCAAGCGCCCTCACTATCCTGACGTCGGCCTCTGGGTTAAGATTGCTGGACAATGATCGAAGCCCCGAATCTTTGCCTCTTTATCAAGTCTCGCCGGTTAATTACCGGATTCTTGTTCTGCGGTCTGGCGATATTTTTGACCTCTTGCAAGAGCGACTACAAAGGCTCAACTCCGCAAAATCGCCCCGGCGAAAGCAAGACTGCCCGACAGGTGAAGACGGCGCGCGTCGAAGAAACGCCTTTTGGCGAGACGGTCACTGCCAACGGCACACTCGCAGCTTTCGATCAATCAACCGCCGGCGTGAAAGTGGCGGGGCGTCTCAGCTCGATCTCAGTCGACCTTGGCAGCGTGGTCAGACGCGGGCAGATGATCGCGCAGGTAGAAGCCAACGATTACCGGCTGCGCGTCCAGCAATCGGAAGCGTCGTTGGGCCAGGCCCGCGCGAGGCTTGGACTCTCGCCTTCGGGCACAGACGACAAAGTGAATCCCGACCAGACCGGCACCGTCAGAGAAGCCAAGGCCCAACTCGACGAGGCGCGGCTGAATCGCGAACGCAGCGTGAAACTGGTAGAACAGGGAATTGTGGCACGCGCGGATTTCGATTCGGTCAACGCGGCGTTCAAGGTCGCGCAGAGTCGTTACCAGGATGCGTTTGAAGAGATTAGAAATCGACAGGCTTTATTGGCTCAGCGTCGTTCCGAGCTCGCGCTGGCTCGTCAGCAACTCGCTGATACGGCCGTTTATGCGCCGATTGATGGAATCGTGCAACTGAAGCGGGCAAGCTTGGGCGAATACCTCGCTGCCGGCGCGCCCGTGGTCGACATCGTGCGGATGAACCCGTTGCGGTTGCGCGCGCAAGTTCCCGAACGCGACGCAGGCACCGTTCGCTTCGGGCAAAACGTAAGAGTGAGTGTCGAAGGTGACGGCAAAATTTACCTCGGGCAGATTAAGCGACTCAGTCCGGTGATCACCGAGCAGAACCGCATGTTGATGGTTGAGGCTGACGTGCAAAACGACGGCAACCTGAGGCCCGGCTCATTTGCGAAGGCCGAGATTATTACAAACGACGCGAAGATGGCCGTTACCGTGCCTAACAACGCGATTGTGACTTTTGCCGGAATCGAAAAAGTGATCATCGTGCAAAACGGCAAAGCACAGGAGAAGCCGATTACGACCGGAAGACGTAGTGGCGATTGGACCGAAATCCTCGCCGGCGTAAGCGTTGGCGATCAGGTGATTGTTGATCCCGGGAACCTGCAATCAGGGATGGCCGTCGACGTAGTGCAGTAGTAGAAGAGCGCTGAGGGCTTCGTGCTGAGGACTGAACAGATGTCCGATCGCATCGAGAGGTTTGAAGACTTGATAGCGTGGCAGAAGGCTCGATTGTTAACGGGTGAAATCTATAAGGTTAGTGTCGGAGGAGACTTTGGCAGGGATTTCGGGTTGAAAAACCAGATACAGCGCGCGGCGGTGTCGGTAATGTCGAATCTAGCCGAGGGATTTGAGCGAGCCCGTCCTTCTGAGTTTCACCAGTTTCTATCGATATCCAAGGCATCATGCGCGGAGCTTAGATCGCAGCTCTACGTCGCTTTTGATGTTGGGTACATCGAAGAGAAACAATTCAGAAGACTCCTGTCGCAGGCGGAAGAAGTCGGAAGGATAATCGGAGGCCTACGAGTGGCGGTGGAGCGGAAGAGAGACGCGCAAAAACGAACGCTCAGTACTTAGGCCTCAGTACGCAACACTAGTCAATGCAAAAGCTAGCTGAGATTTGTATTCGTCGTCCGGTCTTCGCGACCATGATCGTGTTGTCGCTGGTGGTAGTCGGGTCGGCGAGCTTCTTCCGTTTAGGCGTCGATCGCTTTCCTTCAGTTGACCTTCCGACCGTCAGTATTCGCACCGGCCTGCCCGGTGGCTCACCTCAGGAAGTTGAGTCGCTCGTCACTCAGCAAATCGAAGAGGTAGTAAATACGGTCGACGGCATTGATGAACTGCGCTCGATTTCAGGGCAGGGAACTTCGTTTGTCATCGCAACCTTTAAACTCGACCGCAATCTCGAATCTGCGGCGCAAGATATCCGCGACCGCGTAAACAGTTTGGGACGCAGTCTGCCTGAAGACGCCACTCCGCCAGTCGTGCAAAAGTTTGATAACGACAGCACTCCAGTAGTCACAATTTCACTTTCCGCAGATCGTTCTATTCGCGAACTCACCGAACTCGCCGACAAAACCGTGCGCGTCCAACTGGAACGCGTGAGCGGCGTCGGCGAAGTGCGGGTGGTCGGTGGACTCGACCGCGCCATCAACATTTGGATCGATGCCGAACGTCTGGCGGCTTATCAGATCCCGGTGACGGCAATTCGCTCGGCCCTGACACGGCAGAATGCCAACGTGCCCGGCGGTAACGTGAACACGGGTCGCGAGGAACTGGTGTTGCGCACGATGGGTCGCTACACCGACCCGCGCGGCTTTGATGATTTGACCATCGCGAATGTAAACGGTTCGCCGATCCACTTGCGCGACGTGGCCCATGTGGAAGATGGGACCAAGGAGCAACGCTCGGTAGCGCGTCTGAACGGCGTGCCCACGGTCACTCTCGAGATTCGGCGCCAGTCGGGTGCAAATACGATCGACGTGATCAATGGAATCAAGCAGGAGTTACCGCGCGTCACCGGCCAACTCCCGACTGACGTGAAAATGGAAGTGATCCGCGACCAGTCGCGTTACATCGAGGCGGCGCTGCACGAAATCCAAAAACATTTGGTGCTCGGAAGTATTCTCGCCAGTCTGGTCGTGCTGGTTTTCATGCGTTCGTGGCGTTCGACGTTGATTGCCGCCGTCGCGATTCCGTGTTCACTCATTTCGACTTTTGGCATGATGCGCGCGCTGAATTTCACGCTGAATAGCGTCACGATGTTGGCGCTCGTGCTAATGGTCGGCGTAGTGATCGACGATGCGATCGTGGTGCTTGAAAACATCTTCCGCTTCATCGAAGAGAAGCGGATGGAGCCTCGCGAGGCGGCGAAAGAGGCGACCAAGGACATTGGTCTCGCGGTTTTGGCGACCACGCTTTCCCTCGTAGTCATCTTCCTGCCGGTTTCGTTTATGTCGTCGATCTCGGGGCGTTTCCTCTACCAATTTGGGATCACCGCGGCAGTGGCGATCCTCGTCAGCTTGCTCGTGTCGTTTACGCTCACGCCCATGATGAGCTCGCGCTTGATTCGGGTTAAGGACGCCGGCTCTGGCGGGGGACACGCGCCCTCAGGCTCTCGCAGTGGTTTCTACAGTTGGATCGACAGGTCTTACACGCGGATGCTCGCTTTCGCGATGCGACACCGCCTGGCGATTTCGCTAGTGACCCTGGCGGTGGTGCTCTCGAGTGTGCCGCTTTACCGCGCGGTGAAACAGGAGTTTATCCCGACGAATGTTGACGAGGCAGAGTTTGAAGTTAACGTGAATGGGCCGGAAGGCACCAACCTCGCGGTGATGAACGAAGCCATGCAGCTAATCGAGAAAGACATCCTGGACACTCCGGGTGTTCTGCTGGTTTTATCAAACGCGGGCGGCGGTTTTCTCGGTGGCGTGAATCAAGCCGGGGCCTACGTGCGCATCGCTCCGCATGAGGAACGGACGTTCTCGCTCGGTCGACTTTGGACCGAAACCAAAAACGGAAATCCGCTCAAGGCGTTTCGCGGAAACTATTCGCAGCAGGACGTGATGCTCGAAGTGCGTCGACGCTTGCAGAAGTATTCGCCGATGCGCGCAGGCGTGCGCAATGCGCCTTCATTTAATTTCGGCGCCGGCGGCCGCTTCGATATTGACTTCAACTTGCGTGGGCCAGACATCGTGGCGCTCGCCGGCTATGCGGACGAGCTGATGAAGCGTTCGCAAACACTCGGCGGGATTGTTGATGCCGACACGTCGCTCAAACTGAACAAGCCCGGGTTGCGCGTGGAAATCGATCGCGCCCGGGCTGCGGACCTTGGGGTTGACAGCACCGACATCGCGACCGCGCTTCGTTTGATGGTCGGCGGCGAAGATCGCGCCTCGCGTTTTCGCGATGAATCGATCAACGAGGACTACGATGTCCAGCTGCGCCTGGCCGAGCAGGATCGGAGTGACGTCGCCACGATCCAGCGGCTTTATGTTCCGTCATCCCGCGGCGGATTAGTGCGTCTCGATAACCTTGTTTCGATCAAGCGTGATGCGAGTCCCTCTCGCATCGATAGGCTCAATCGCGAGCGCCTGGTTTCAATGCGC
>JANLZV010000528.1:0-7225 GCA_031366425.1 Pyrinomonadaceae bacterium
AACAAATATCTGCTGACTGAGTCAGAAGGCGATGCCTATCATGATTTTGTCGCGGCCCATCCACGCTGGCAGAAATTTCACGACGGCATTAAGAGCGACGATTTCAAGGGACAAGTTTTGTCTTTTCTTCGTTCACACATGAGCGAGGAAATAGATGACGGAGCATTGGCTGAAAATTTTACGTCACGCTTCGAGTTTAGCTCCTTGCCGACCAACGGCGGGTCGCAACGTCCGCATACTGACAATCCCAGCAAGCTGGTAACTCTGGTTATTTCATTAATGCGCGATGGGGAATGGCAACCCGAGTGGGGCGGCGGGACTTCCATTTGTATGCCGAAAGACTGCAGGCTCCGCTCAAATTATGAGAATCAATACCTGGAGTTTGACGACGTAGAAGTAATCGACACCTTTCCGTTTGAACCAAATGCAGGCGTGATGTTTGTGAAGACCTCCGTTTCCTGGCACTGCGTTACGCCGATCAATTTGCCTGACGCGTCGCGGATTCGGAAAACGGTGGCAATTAGTCTTTATCATGCCGGCGAAAGTTGAGTGCGTGTGCGCAGATGGTCGAAAGCCGAGAGGGGATTGCGAGTGTAATGTTATTTTCGCAGACCAGTAAAATCGAAGCCTCGCAGTCGCTCGCTAGCGACTTGTTGAGCGCCGCCGAGAGTCTGCCTCGCTACGACAATCAGGAATTCTATTCGTCGGATTTGCAAATTTATGTGCGCGATCGTGTTCGCGAAGCCTGCCCGGAGAGATTCGACAGCCTGATCAATTTGATCAAGGATCGCCTGGCCCAACGTCCTTATTGGGTCCTTCTGGAAGGATTGCGTTTCGACGAAGGGAACCGATTGTTCGTGGCGATTAATCGGGCTTTTGGAGAGCTGGTGGCTCGACCATACGAAAAGCCCCGCGCCCAATTGGTACACTACATTCAGCCGGCCACTGACCTCAAATCAGCGCGCGGCGGCCGCGAGAGTGAGAGGCTGCACACCGATACTGCTGACTGGAAACCACCAGTTGAGATCATTTCGATGGCTTGCATTCGGCCCGACCCGGGCGGAGGTGGGCGATCACAGCTGCTGGACGTTGAGACGATACGCGAAGAAGTGAAGACCTTGTTAGGCGAGGACACGCTCAAGCTCTTGGAAAGCGAGCCAGTACCGTGGCAGGTTGCCGACTACTGTGGTGGGGGAGTTGAATGGCGTCCCGTCCTCACCACGTCGAGTATCTGTTGGCGTCGTTACACGATTGACCTGGCACTCGATTCTGGAGCGGCGACTCTTTCGCGCGAGATGTTGGCCTCGCTCGACGCATTCGAGGAACTAATCACGAAGAGTACACATCACGCCGATTTCCTAATGCGCACCGGCGATTTATTGTTTTCTGACAACACTCGGACCATTCATTCGCGCACACCGATTTCTGATGGCGATGCTTCGAATCGATTGATGATCCGCAGTTGGGTGAGAACATCTTGAAGAGGATGGGATAAATGCAATTCGCACAGCTATCTGACCAAGTCGTCATCGATGAAGCGCCGGCCGGGCCCATTGACGTCTCCGCCTTCCCGGGAACCTGGGTCAATTCCAACCCTGGAACTACCGGCGTCGCGCGTCTACAGATGACTGAGGCTAACGGCATTCTGTCGTTGCAAGTGTTCGCCATAGGTCAAGACGCTCTTACGGATTGGGGTCAGGAAAACGTTCTGGTATTCATGGCCTCACCCACGTCGCGAGTAGGTGCTGGATTCACCTGCGTTTTCGATTTTGGTTTTGCCGAGACGCGGCTTCAGGGAATGATCATGAAAGGCTTACTGGTGCTTGCGCAATTTCATACTTTCAAAGACGACAGCCGCCGTGCCGGCTATTTCATGCGCGAATATTTTGCGTTGGACCATCAACGATTCTAGTTCGCCCGACGAGGTAACCCGCGAGTTCACTATGATTGACACTTTGGCGTTCAAACAACTCAGCGATCTCAATTCAGCCCTGACGCCTTCCGGCGATCCCCAATTGAGCGGCGAGAAGTTACTTGGCCGCTGGGTTAACACCAATCGGCAAACGCAGGGCATTGCCGAATGCATAATTACTCAGGACGGTGAACACGTTAACCTGCGGATCCTGGGAGTTGGGACTGGGGCACCAGTTGAATGGCCCAGCGTCCGGGCGAGGATTCTGGCTAATCTCGAAGAAGAGGCGGGGCAACGCACCGTTGCGCTGGCGGCTGATTTCGAATTCGACTTCATGAAAATAGAGACGCACTTGCGCGTCAATCGCGGGGTGCTCGTCATCGTGATCTTTAATACGTTCACCGACGGTAGCGGCCGGTCAAACTATCTGAATCGCGAATTTTTCTACCGAATGGACTAATCCCTCGATTGATCCAGCAGGCTGTGGACACAATGGATTTAAGCATCGCGATTCAGCACACACCTGGGTTTGTTGACCGTCGCCGCTGGGTCGAAGGTATTGTCGCGCAGTTAACCGCCGAACAGACTGATGTCGCGGTAACTGTTGTAGAGGACATCGACCGCGAGGGCTGCTGGCCCACGTATCTCCGGACACTGAATGTTGCCAGCGGCGCTGCGCATCACCTCGTGCTCCAGGACGACGTTGCGCTTTGTAAAGATTTTATCTCTTCGGTAAGAGAAGTGATTCAAGCGAGGCCGGAAAACCTCGTTGCGCTCTACACGAATTCACATTCAGTGTTTGCCGCGCGAAACCGCCGCGAGTCGTGGATTGAAACTGCCAGAGTGGGTTGTCCGGCGCTGATCTGGCCGTACACGCTAATCGGTGAATTCATCGCGTGGCAGCGGAAGCATATTGCTAAAAACTTTCCGTGGGACGATGCGCGCGTTTCGATGTGGCTCACCAAAACGTCAAAGCGAGCATTCGCGACTGTTCCATCGCTTGCTCAACACGACGGATGTCAGGCTTCGATCCTGGGTTTGAATGGGAAGTCGAAGACCGCGGCCTGGTATGTGGGCAGTAAGCGCTCGGGGAGGGGAATCGACTGGACCCAGGGCCGTCGATCACCCGCGAAAGACTGGACGCAAATTAAGCAAGACTGCTGGCAATATTTTCGGGCGTAGTGCTCGTTGGCCCATCAAGCAGATGAAAGACTATAAGCAACTCTTCGACATTTTCATTTCCGGCGGCTCGCAGCACATGTCGATGCTCGCGCCGTTGCTCCGTATCTTGCGACCCTTCGGGAAAGTTCATCTCGCGTCAAGTTTTTTGTCGGCCGCCGATGTAGAACAATTGCGGGATCTTTATGACGTACTGCACGCACCGCAACACAGTTCCGATGGCTACCACAATTTTGAGTTGTTCTCCATACGCGATATTAACCGGCTCGCCACCGCTCCTTACTTCGTCAAACTCGATGCGGACATTCACCTCGCGCCGGACTGGATCGAATACGTCGAGGAATGCATCTCCGACCATCCCGATGCCGTGTTGTTTGGACCACGGAAAGGAAATGTCGACCTTTGCTATCAGATTTCCGGCGAGTTGGTGCGCCAGGTTTTAAGCCGCGACATTTGTGTGGCGAAAGCGGATAAAGTTACGGGCGGTTTCTATGTGGGCCAAACGGCGTTTTTCAAAGAACACTGGCGATTCATGAATGTCGTTCATGAACTGATGTGGTGCTACAAAGACGGGGTCCGGTTCCGGCCGACCCTGAATCCGGGCTATTGGCCCGCCGATGGACACGCTAGTCGGGAGCGCATCACCCTGGTTGGACGTCTTAGTAAATTTCAGGGCAATGAAGATGTACTGCGTAGTCTGGTGGTCCATGCCGTGGGCGCGGGTGACCGGCTACATATTTTCGACAGTCGAGGAAGGGTACGAATTGATCGGCCAAACACGGCGTGCGGCTGAAACCGCTTTGGCAAGTCGTCAGCAATTGAGAACGCGCTGCGAATTATCGGAGTGAATCATGGGTCATAAACTGGACAATCTTTATCAGGGCTTGCCGATTTATGTGATCTCTACGGGGACCAGTCTCCGCGGAGTTGACTTCACCCGCCTGGCCGGCCGGATCACGATCGGGATAAATCGAGTCATCGAATACTATCATCCGTCGATAATGCATTTCGTTGACGTGACCGCCCACTTAACTCACTCGCGGGCGTTGCGAACTTACAACGGCATGATCATAGCCGGACCAAACGCCGGCCCCACCGACACGCACGACAACACTTTTATTATCCCGCGAAACATCGACACCTTTGAGTTGAGTGGCAAAATGACGAGGCTCTCCCGGAAGGTAGGACGATCTTTTGGAGATGGCTGGTTCGGCGGCGGCGCCGGATGCACCGCCTTACACACTGCGATTCTGCTGGGCGGCGACCCAATTTATCTGCTTGGTTATGACTACTATGAGGACAACGGTAGCCACTTTGACGAATATGATGAGTTGCGGAATAACACTGACATTTACCCAGCTTCCTTCGAGAGCATTGAACACCTTGGACGTCAGGATTGGATCCCGAGAGTCTTCAACTGTAATTCGAGGTCGCGAGTGAAATGCTTTCCTTATGTAGAGCTTGAGACAGTATTGGCCGATCAAGCAGTTGCGAGCTGAAAGGATCATTCGTTGGATTTCACCCCCTTAACCACCGAGCAACGAGAGGCGTTTGAAACTGACGGCTATCTGGTCGTGCCCAACGCGCTTGATAGCGACGCAGTGGAGCGTCTTCGCGAGGCCGCCGATCGTCTGGCCCAGGTGTTTCTCAACAAATCAGAAGTTCCTAATCGACCCGAGTATAATCATCTCGACTTGCGACCGGGGCTCCTGAGAGAGCAGGCACTGTTGGCTCTGGTTTCGAATTCGTCGACCGTGCCACACGTGGTCCAGTTGTTGAGTCCCAACATTCATCTCCACTCAACCGCGCTGATTTACAAGCGGCCCTCACGTCCGGATGTGCCGTCATTTCGCCGAGGCTGGCATCGTGACATTCGTATTCCCGGCGACCTGGGTCACGAATCACTGCCGCGCGTGGGAATCAAAATCTGTTACTGCCTGACCGACTTTCATCAAGCTAATTCTGGGATGACTGTTCTGGCTCGCGGGACCCACTTGCGGCAATCGCCGCTCAACCTGGGCAAAGGAAAGGTTGATCCTGACGACGTCGAAGTTTGCGATCTCAAGCTCAACGCGGGGGACGCCTTCCTGTTTGAAAATCGGATCTTTCATACCGCTGCGCCAAATCTGAGCGACCGCGTCTCGAAGGTTTTGATGTTCGGCTATTCCTACCGCTGGATGAAGCCCGAGGTTTATCTCGACGCACCCGATCGGCGTCAATTGGGAAACCCAGGACCAGTCAGTTGGCAACTGCTGGGCGGCTATCGCGACATCGATACGCCTCCGTGGGCTCTGCAACGATGGGCCAAACAGCACGGAGTGCTCCCTAAACCGACGCAGTGGACCTTAGAGATTTAATCGCTCACCAAAAGATTAGTTATGGACCTGCGATTCCACTGGATGCTGCCTAAAGGCGGGGAAGTTAGTCTCGGCCCATCGCAAACTCCTCAAGCGGCAGCCCGTTATCGAATCGACTCGATGAGCACCACCTCGCCGGCCCCGCGTCCCGACCTCGAAGGTTGGTTACACTTTGCCGAGCAAGCGGAAGCCGCCGGAATCGAATCAGTCTTGGTTTCTTTCAGTCGTTACGAGCCTGACCCTCTGGTGGTGAGTTGCGCGCTTGGTCAGGTCACGAAAAAACTAAAGTTCATTGCGGCTTACCGCGCCGGTTTGATGCAGCCAACAACTTTCGTGCAGCAGGTCAACACCGTCTCGGGTCTATTACAGGGACGCGTTGCACTGAACCTCGTGGTGGGCAGTTCAAAAGTTGAACAACATGGATATGGCGACTATCTCGAACACGATGATCGTTACGCGCGCGCTGAGGAGTTTCTTGCTATTTGTCGATCATTTTGGCGGGGCAATGGGGCAGTAACTTTTACGGGCGATCACTACCGGCTCGAGAACGGTAGAATTCAAACACCTTTTCTCGCCCCAGACCGAACTGCTCCTGAGATTTACGTGTCAGGACACTCGGAGCGTTGCGAGCGGCTGGCTTACACGCAAGGCAGTTGCTGGCTACGCGCGGTCGATACGCCGGAAACACTGCGACCGTCGGTGGAGCGGATGCGAAATCGCGGAATCGGTGTCTGCCTCAGACTTTGCTTGATTTCCAGGCCAACCCACGCGGAAGCAGTCAGTGTTGCTGAGGCGCTGCTCCCGTCCGACAAAAATGAAAGCACCACGGAATTGAAAGACGACTCGCAAATGTATCGAGAGGGCAAAAGCGTAGGCGACGATCAGCGTTGGCTCAGCCGTTCGCTCTGGGTTGGTTTCGTTCCCCACTACGGTCCGGTATGGACCACCCTATTGGGCTCGCCGCAGGAACTCGCCGACGCCTTCATCGCTTACAAACAAATCGGCGTTACCGAGTTCATCATCTCAGGCTGGCCGGAAATCGACGAGATGATTTCATTCGGCCGCGAAATACTTCCACTCGTCAGGGAAGCCGAGCGAAGGCTGTAACTAATTTCTTCGTTATGAATCTCAGATTCCACTGGATGTTTCCCAAGGGCGGCGAAGTGGGGATGAAAACCCCTCAGGAGACATCGCGCGTCCTCACTACGCGGGATCTTTCCCCAGCGGCGCTGCCGGACATGGAAGGATGGACCACGTTTGCTCATCACGCGGAAGAGGCCGGCATAGAATCGGTTTTGCTCTCTTTCAGCCGTTATGAGCCTGACACTCTTTTCATTGCCTGTGCGGTGGGCCAGGTAGCCCGGAAGCTAAAGTTTATCGTCGCCTATCGCTCGGGATTGATGCAGCCGACAACCTTTGTTCAGCAAATAAACACGCTTTCCGGCGTGATCGGTGGACGAGTTTCCCTAAACATCGTCGCCGGCAGTTCGCCTGAGGAACAACGCGGGTATGGCGACTATTTGGAACATGACGAGCGTTATGCCAGGGCCGAAGAATTTCTGTCGATTTGCAATTCGTTTTGGCAAAACAATGGAAACGTAAACTTCAACGGGAAATATTTTCGAGTTGAGCAGGGCAAACTGTTCACTCCCTTTCAGTCGCCGGAACGTACTAGTCCTGAAATATATGTTTCCGGCCACTCGGAACAAGCCCAACGCCTCGCCACGAGTAGCGCCTCCTGCTGGTTGCGTTTGATCGATACGCCGGAGAAGCTAGC
>JANLZV010000394.1:0-2056 GCA_031366425.1 Pyrinomonadaceae bacterium
CAGGGCGTAATCCGCGCCGCTGAGGCTAGTGACCCGGGGTGCAATCAGAGGGCCCGCGTTGTGTGGACCATGCTCAGGATGTCTCATTTCAAATGAACGCTGCGCGACATCGGGCGCGCCCGCTGGAATGCGGCGGCCCGACAACTCCTCCAGTTGCCGGTTAAATAGGAACACCCGAATGCCCGACTCACGTTCGACCCGTTCGAAATAAGGAATCAATCCATCTCGTCCATCCCGCTCCCAGACATCAGCGGCAGTGCGCGCGTAGCCCGCCAGCGCGGGTTCAATCGGAATCCGCGGTGGCCGGTGGAAAGGTTCAGGGCGCGCGAGTTCTCCGACCAGAAATGTGCCAACAATCACGGTGAAGAGCACCGCGCTAAACCAAAGAAAGATTTTGAGAAACAGACTTCGCGGCAAATTATTCACTGTCCTTGAGGTACGGCGGCTTGCGCGTAGATGTAGCCCACGCCCCGCACGGTCTTGATTCGTTCGCTCGCGGCTGATTGATGGCCCAGCTTCTTGCGCAGGTTGCTGATGTGCATATCGATACTGCGATCAAACGGCGAAGTGTGGCGTCCGAGCACCGCCTTGGAAAGTTCATCGCGGGTAATGATCGTGCCGGCGGATCGCAGTAGGTTTTCCAATAGGTCAAACTCGACGGCAGTTAGTTCGATCGGCTCGCACGCGCGCGTGACGAGGCGAGTGCCCGAGTCGAGACTTACGTCGCCCACTGTTAAAGCCCTGGGGGCCGTGCGATCTCGCGATTCGTCGCGCGGTTCGTCGCTGTTCGCGCGGCGAAGAATGGCGCGGATTCTGGCTACGAGTTCGCGCGGGTTGAAAGGCTTGGGCAGGTAATCGTCCGCCCCGATTTCGAGGCCGACGATGCGATCGACGTCGTCGCCGCGCGCGGTCAACATTAACACCGGCACCTTCGACTCGCTGCGAATGCGACGCAGGACTTCGAAGCCATTCAGTCCCGGCAGCATGACGTCGAGCACAACGATCGCGTGATCACTTTTGAGTGCGAGCTCAGCGCCAGTGTCTCCCCGATGGACTGCATCGACCTCAAAGCCGAGTGGCCCGAGATACTCGGTTACGAGTTCACAAAGCGTCACGTCGTCGTCGATGATTAGGATTCGGTCCATGGAGTTGCCGCGAACGGGCATTGTAGCCCAATCACGCTTTGGGTTTTGTAAAGAACTGTCAACTTCAAAGCCGGTTCACAGACTTTACAAAACTTTACAAAGCGCTAACTGACTCTTTACAGGTGGCCACGCGAAAAGAGCGTATAAGAGTGCGTACAAGAAAACGGTCCGATGGGCTAATCTGTCGGCTTAACAATTTTAGAGGAGAATGAAAATGAGAAATCGAATCTTGGGGATTGCCGCCGTTGCAGTGTTAGTCATTGGCGGAGCGATCCTGGCCCTGGGCCATGGTTTTCAGGAACGGGGTGGACATGGCGGCGGCGATATGCGCCACGGCGACATGGTGGAGCATATGGCGCGTGAGCTGAATCTCACCGACGCTCAGAAGCAACAGTTCAAAGCCATCATGGACTCCATGGGCGCAACCATGGAGACTTCGCATGCGAAGCTAGAAGAAATTCACAAACAACTCGAAGCAGCTACTGCGAATGGACAGTTTGACGAGACGCAGGTGCGAGCGCTCGCGGGTCAGCAGGCACAGCTCGAAGCGGACATGATGGTGGAACACTTCCGAACGAAATCCAAAGTATTTGCTATTTTGACTGCCGAGCAGCGTGCCAAGGCCGAAGAGATGCACAAACGTGGAGGTCCGCACGAACGTCACCCCGGACCTCCGCCCCCACCCCCAGTTTTCTAAAATAAATAACGTCCCGTCCAGCACAAAAGGTCATCGAGCGTTTCGATGACCTTTTTATTTGCAGGGCAGAGGCCCGACCGTTAGGGAGGGCTCTTGCTTTTATCATTGGAGAACTTAAGCCCTCCCTCACGGTCGGGCTTCTGCTTGGTTCAGCTACTTTCGCTTCCAGCGCAATCCGTCTTTGGTATCTTCGAGAATGATTCCCCGGCCGGCC
>JANLZV010000657.1:0-3301 GCA_031366425.1 Pyrinomonadaceae bacterium
GGCGTGATGCTCACCGGAAAGCTCGGCGACGTCATGCAGGAATCCGCCCAGGCGGCCCTGACGTGCATCAAGGCGCGGGCTGAACGCCTGTCGCTGAATCTCGACTTTATTCGCAAGCGCGATTTGCATATCCACGTGCCCGAAGGAGCAATTCCCAAGGATGGTCCATCCGCTGGAATCACGATGGCCACGGCCATGGCATCGGCCCTGACGCGCGCGGCAGTGCGAAAGAATGTAGCGATGACTGGAGAGATCACCTTGCGTGGTCGCGTGCTCCCCATCGGCGGCGTAAAAGAGAAACTGCTGGCCGCTCATCGTTTTGGGATCGACACGATCATCATGCCGAAGGACAACGAGAAAGACCTGCCGGACGTGCCCGAAGAAGTTCGCAACGCGCTCTGCATCAATCTAGTGGAAACGATTGATGAAGTGCTGGCGCTCGCGCTCGAGGACGTTTTGCCGGTTGACGCCGCGACTCCCGGAGAGGCGAAGACGCCTCCCATCTGGACGACCGAGCCGCCTTCACAAGGCATTCAAACAAGTTAACTGCTGCTTACGTCTGAGCAATACATCCCGCGGGTAGAGTTTGATCCGGCATTAGTGCAAAGTGGCGCGAATGCCGAGTGAACCTTACGCGTGCGCTCGCCTTGTTCAGGAATTCAAAACCCCAAACCCTGAGGAGAAGAAAAAATGAGTAAATATGAAGATGCAGACCTGATTCTAAAGCTTTACGACCTGCGCCGAGAACCAACCATGCGCGAAGCGCGCAACTGGATGTTTACCTTCAACCCGACCAGCGTTAATGACGTGATTGACGTACTTCTCGGCGAACACAGCGGGCACTATCGCATGGTGATTTCGTATTGGGACATGGCTGCGGCGATGGTCAACAACGGCGCGATCGACGAACAACTTTTCAACGAGTCGAACGGCGAACACCTGTTTGTCTATTCGAAAATTGAGCCGGTGATCGAAGAAGTTCGCGGCCTGTTTGGCAATCCGGAGTTTCTGCGAAACCTCGAGACGCTGGTGAAGCGAATTCCCGAGAGCGAGCAAAAACTGGCGGCCATGCGCGAGCGCATGAAGAAATTCGCTGAAATGCGCGCTGAACGAGCGGCGAAGACCCAGACTGCCGGACAGGCCTAAGGCCTCGGTTTGACGGAGGTCGCGTTGCAGGAGATATGCGCGGCCCTGTCGCATCTGGTTACGAATGAAAGTTACGAGCACTGAGTTCTTAAAGAGCAGTTTCAGCGATAGCGACTGGCCCACCAGTATGTTGCCCGAGATTTCGTTTATGGGGCGTTCGAATGTGGGCAAATCGAGTTTGCTTAATTCCCTGCTCGGAGTGAAAGGGCTGGCCCGCACCTCTTCCACTCCGGGCAGAACACAGTCTCTAAATTTTTTTCTAATCAATAAGAAATTTCGATTTGTAGATCTGCCGGGTTTTGGTTACGCCCGAGTTCCGCGAGTGATTAAATCGACCTGGGGTGAGATGGTGACCAGCTACCTTGCCAATCGGTCGCAGCTTGTGCTATCAATTCACCTCGTAGATTCGCGCCACGAACCCACAAAATTGGATTTGCAGCTTCACGATTGGCTTGAGCATAGCGCCAAGCCACGCTTAATTGTTGCCACTAAATCCGATAAGCTGTCTAACAATGAGTTGAAAGAGAGTTTGGGACGCGCTCAGCGCGTGTTCAGCGAAGATCGCGTGGTAGCTTTCTCCGCTAAGAATGGCAGCGGACGCGACGAGGTTTGGCGGACAATCGAAAGCGCCCTGGCGGATTTCAACACAAGACCTTGATTGCAAGCTTCGGATCGGTAAAGTGTTTCCGAAGATCAATGTCGAGCGTCGGATTTCAAACTTCTCAAACCCCTTTGTTAACTTGAGTTTAAAACTGAAGGGCGGGTTATCGCTCCAAAGTAAGCAATCCCGCTCGAAATCGAGAAAATTTGCCGAACATCTGTGAGAATTGTGGATTAGCTTCACCCGTTGTGGCGAGGCTTCTCGGGTCCGCCCGAATCCGGTTGTTTACTCCGCAACCGTACCCTATTTCTGAACCTCCAACGACCAAAAACCGCGACCGCTGGTAAGGCCGGCAGTCTGTTATGAAAAAATAATTAGGAACGAACTGATATGCCACAGAGAACACGTTCACGCGCTTCGGGCGCGAACAACGACGACGACAACGAAGACAACGGCGGCGCAGTCGTCGCTACCGCTGAAGTTTCGGAGACCGAAGGACGAGAGGGTCGCACGCACGGCGGCGAAGCCTTTCTGAATCTTGCTGATCTCAAGGAGATGTCGATCTCCAAACTGACCAGCATCGCAAAGGGCATGGATGTGCCTGGCGCCACCGGCATGCGCAAGCAGGAGTTGATCTTCAAAGTGCTGGCGGCCCAGACCGAGAAGAGTGGCCTAATTTTCTCTGAAGGTGTGCTCGAAACTCTGCCTGACGGCTTCGGTTTCCTCCGGGCGCCGGAATACAACTACCTTCCCGGTCCCGATGACATTTACGTTTCGCCGTCGCAAATTCGTAAGTTTGACTTGCGCACCGGCGATACTGTGAGCGGCCAGATTCGACCACCCAAGGAAGGCGAACGCTATTTCGCGCTGATCAAGGTGGAAGCGATCAATTTCGAATCGCCTGATCAGGCCCGCGAGAAGGTTTTCTTCGACAACTTGACTCCACTATATCCTGACGAAATGTTGCGGATGGAAGTCACCCCGGAAAACCTCTCGGCCCGAGTAATCGATTTGGTGACGCCGTTGGGTAAAGGTCAACGCGGATTGATCGTGGCCCCGCCGCGCACCGGTAAGACGATGCTGTTGCAGACAATTGCAAACTCCGTCACACAGAATCATCCGGAAGTGACCTTAATCGTCCTCCTGATTGACGAGCGGCCGGAAGAAGTTACCGACATGCAGCGATCGGTCAATGGCGAAGTAATTTCGTCGACTTTTGATGAACCGCCCACGCGCCACGTTCAGGTGGCTGACATGGTTATTGAAAAGGCCAAGCGTCTCGTTGAGCACAAGCGCGACGTGGTGATTCTGCTCGATTCAATTACCCGCCTGGCGCGTGCGCATAACGCGGTGGTCCCGCCGAGCGGCAAGATTCTCTCGGGCGGTATCGATTCCAATGCTCTGCAACGCCCGAAGCGTTTCTTCGGCGCGGCGCGCAACATCGAAGAGGGCGGATCGTTAACCATCATCGCCACTGCTTTGATAGACACCGGGTCGCGCATGGACGATGTTATTTTCGAAGAGTTTAAGGGTACTGGTAACTCGGAAATTCAC
>JANLZV010000683.1:0-4211 GCA_031366425.1 Pyrinomonadaceae bacterium
TCAGCAAAGGCTTTTTTCAGCCCGCTCTATTCATTTGCCTGACAATCCGAAGCCCTCCCTCACGGTCGGGCCTCCACTTTTTCTTCCCAGATCAGAACGTGACGGGTTTCTTTCAGCAGCAATGAACCGACGATGAAAGTAATCCCCGCGACGGTGATCGGGTAATACAACCCCGCATAAATATTCCCCGTCTGAGCCACCACGTAGAGTCCAATCAGAGGCAGCAGGCCACCAAACACCCCGTTGCCGATGTGATAAGGCAACGACAGTGACGTATACCGAATCCGCGCAGGAAAGGCTTCTACGAGATACGCGGCGATTGGTCCATAGACCATCGTCACAAAGATCACCTGAATGAAGACGAGCAGGATCAACTTCCAGGCGATTGGGTTGCTGATCAAAGTTGCAAAGTCGGTGTAAGGCAAAACTGGTTTCGCCGCCTGCAGGGTTCCGTCAACATACGTCTGTGGTGTCAGGCTAATCGAACCCGTAGCTGGATTGCGGATCGGGGATGCAGTGACCACGTTGGATCCGGCGGCGCTCTGCATCGCTCGATAAATTGGAATGTAAGAAACCGCTGCGAGCAAACATCCAATCATCATAATTCGCTTACGGCCAATGCGATCAGACAATGCGCCGAAGAAAATAAAGAACGGCATCCCGATCAGCAACGCGATGGCAATGATGTAAGCGGACGAAGTCGCGTTTACATTGAGGACCGTCTGCAGGTAGAACAGCGCGTAAAACTGTCCGGTATACCAAACCACTCCCTGCCCGGCCGTCGCCCCGAAAAGAGAAATCAACACCAGTTTCAGGTTGGCCCATTTCGTGAACGCTTCCTTCAATGGTTTTGCTGACGTCATCCCCGCGCTTTTCAGTTGTTGAAAGATCGGCGACTCCTTCATGCGCAGTCGGATGTAGAGGGAGATGCCCACGAGAAAAATGGAGATGATGAACGGCACGCGCCAACCCCACGAGCCAAACGACTCTTTACTCATGAAATTCTGCACCACGAGGATCACCGCGAGCGAAACAAACAGCCCGAGGGTGGCCGTAATCTGTATGAAGCTGGTGTAGAAGCCGCGTTTGGAATCGGGCACGTGTTCGGCCACGTAAACTGCCGCGCCGCCGTATTCTCCGCCGAGCGCGAGTCCCTGCAGCACGCGAATTACCAGCAGAATGATCGGCGCTGCCAGGCCGATCGTCGCGTAAGTCGGCAGAAAACCAATCAGCGAAGTTGCACCACCCATGATCAGCAAAGTGACCAGAAACGCGTATTTACGTCCGACCAAATCGCCTATGCGTCCGAAGAAAAGCGCGCCGAATGGTCGCACGACGAAGCCGACCGCAAAGGTCGACAGATAGGCGATGAGCGCAAGCGTGTTATTTCCTTTTGGATAGAAGAGCGGCGAGATGACGGTGGCGAGACTGCCGAAAATGTAGAAGTCGTACCACTCGATCATGGTCCCCACGGCGGAGGCCGCAATGACTTTCCAGATCTGATAGTCGTGAGCGGGATCGGCCGTCGCAGCGGCTGTCGGGTTCGATGATGTCATGTGGACGCGTATCTTAGACTACCCGCCCACAGAACCGCGAGCGGATGTATTCGAGACTATTAGGTTGACTTGGAACGCCTCCCTCACGGGTCGGGCTACTGCCCTGGCGCTGTCACTTCAATGCTCACCGGCTCAGTGCTACCAAGGTTTCCATTCATCTCGGTGGCGACGATGCTGATTTCATAAGTTCCGGGACTCGGAAAAGTATAAGCCGCTGAAAAGAAACTTGGTTGGCCCGCATAGCTCATGGTTACCGTCTCAGGGTTTCCCACCCCGCTGATGACTGCCTGCACATTGAAATTGCCCGCGGGCCAGAAGAGATTATCGATCAAGCATCCGCACATCATGCGTACCTGGGCCATGATCGGCGTTGATGTCGCGGCAACTATTGAAGCGCCGGGTGTGGGCTGCGTCAGGCCAGTCAAAAGTCCCGGGAGGACTAATACGACCGCCATCGCTTCGGTGAGCGGCAGGTTTGGCATGACTAATCGCGTGAATGAAGCGGAGATACGTGGATCAGCGACCGAGGTGGCCACGAAAGTCAGAATGGTCGGAGCAGTTAAAGGAATCTCAGCGATGAATTCCGTAGCCTGATCTGAACGCACTGGAAAGCCCCAAGGGTAAGGCTGGTCCATGATCAAGGCCGTCACACCGGAGCCGTCTGTGTTCGCAACCAGACCAGCATTTGTCAAACCAGAAGCCAACGGCGTGCTGGGATCGGAGTCGTAAATATCAACTTTCGCAAACCCGACGTGCGAGCCAATAAACTTCCCACCAAAAGCCAGAACTCTCACAGATATTTTGGTTGTAGCAGTCATTCAGAATCTCCTCCCAACTATTCAATGCCAAACGTGGTGGAAAAATCAAAATCCTTTAGGAGCAAGACGGAAAACTTCCGGCGCTGACTTTTTGTGACGGGCCTGCGTTCACCTTTTTGCCGCTTTTCGATAACTAACCCAGTCAACAGATTGAAGTCCTGATCAAATGTGCTCGGGGTGTCAGGACCGTGGTCTGTGACGTAGTTCGTAATTCCCACCAGCCGCCACTGGCCCTGGTAAAGTTTGAATTGATGAGTAACGGCTTCCATGACGGTCGCCGTCTTTGCATTGTTTTGTATGTAAATGCTTGAGCGCCGAATCTCAAGGTTTTCCAGCCAACAACATCCCATGCCCGGAATCTCCTCTTCCTTCGATTTTTCCGCAAGCTGAAACCCACCCTGGGCCAACCGGAGGAGCACAAAGAGTTGATTCGTCGGCGAACCATCCGCGGGTTGTCGGTGGATCACTCCAACCCAATCCCTCAGCCCATCGCCGTTTAAATCACCAGTCGCGACATCGCTAAGACGAGCCTCTCCTTTCACGGTCGACTTTAGGAATGCATCGACGCTGGCGAACTCGCTTTGCGCCGCGAGAGACGAGGGACAAAACAGCAGGAACACGGTCGAACAAATAAGAGCTACATGTTTCATAGTTTTCCAGTGACCTATCCGGGCCCGATCATTTCTCCCAATTCTGACGGGCCGCATTCTATGCTCATCGCGCTAAAGCTCTCAATGATTCTTTTCATAATCCGCGCGATGACCGCTCGCGTCTCACATGCTGGTAGTTTATTCTCGCAGCTTGAATACCAGCGGCGAACATTCAAATTTAATTTCGTGGTATGCGCTCGACGTCGAGATCGACTTGGCCGCCTGCGAGGCGATCGAGTATGGATTGATGGAGGCCAGCGCGCTCGGAACTGAAACCGGAGATGCCGTCGACGATCATCAACGCGTCACTGCCTACTTCGATCGAGTGCCCGACCGGGAGTTGGTGCGCGCCAAACTAGCGGAAGCCCTTGGCTTCTACGCGCTGCCTTCATCTTCAATTCGCGAGATGAACGTGCGAGCAGTGGCCAACGAAGACTGGCTCGGTGAGTGGAAAAAGAATTGGCAGCCGATGAAGACGGGACGCTTTTTGGTGGCGCCTCCGTGGAGCGAAGTGCCGGAGACGGCTGACCAACTCGTGATTCGGATTGAGCCAGGAATGGCCTTCGGCACCGGCACTCACGAAACTACCCGCCTCTGTCTGGCTGCGATTGAAAAATACTTTAAGGGCGGAAGTTTTCTGGACGTCGGCACCGGAACCGGCATCCTCGCAATTGCCGCGGCGAAAATGTTTCCCAAGGCCCGAGTCGAGGCGTGTGACACTGATGCGGAAGCGATTGAGATCGCCCGCGAGAACGCGAGATTGAATGGTGTCGGGGCGAAGACTGCCTTCAGAGTAGGCACTGCAGAAGAAACCACCGCGTCAGCAGACCTGGTTTGTGCAAACCTGACGGCGGACGTAATCGTGCCGCTCGTGCCTGCGTTATTAGGGGCAACTTGCGGGCGTCTAATTCTTTCGGGAATTCTGGAGACGCAAGCAGAGTGGGTGAGTAATCGACTGCGCGAATGCGGTGTCGTTGCACCGATTGAAATGGCGCGGGATGGCGAATGGATCGCGATCATCGTGTAGGACAGACAGTAGGACAGACATTCCTGTCTGTCAGATTTTGAAGATTCTTAATGTAGGTAGACAGGCAGGAATGCCTGTCCTACTGATCTACTAATATGAGCCGTCGCAGATTCTATGCGCCGCCGAGCGCGTTTGATCTAAATTTTGAAAACCTAAGTCT
>JANLZV010000688.1:0-3251 GCA_031366425.1 Pyrinomonadaceae bacterium
AGCAATAGCTGTTCTGATACGAACTTAAACTCCGCCGACTTTACCGTCGTCACCAATCCCAGCCCGCCGCGAAATACCTCCTCCGTTCCCTCGCCTTGCCCCTGAAATCGGTACCCAAATACCATACAATCTGCAACCAGAGCGCTGCTTTCTCCGGAGTCGCAAACGTGAGCCCACATCCCCAATTACTTTTTCGTCTCTTAGTCCCATCGCTTTTGATCGGTTTGCTGTTCCCGTTTCCCGCTATCGCCTTCGGAACGCGCGCGGTTCAGCGCGAACGCGAGCCGCCGCCGTCGCAGACCGCGGCTCAGGCAGACCGGCCGCGCGAAGCGAGAGCGGTCTCAGCTTCGCAAGTTATCGCGAGCAGGGGCGGCTTATGTTTGAAGACTTCGTGAAGTATTGCCGCACCGAAGATGGTTACGCAGCGCTCGAGAGTGTCGTAACCAAAAAACACTCTGACTCGATGCCCAGCTTTCTCTTCGCCGAGACCTTTAAATACTTTTACCTGCTGGCCGCTCCGCCGCATACGCTCGATTTTGATAAAGTGATCTTAAATACAGAGGCTCATCCTATCCGGCGTACCTGGAAGTAGCCGCTGGTCCCGACGCTGCCCCAAGTCAGCTTGATTTGAGCCGCGCCGCCCCGCGTACGCTCTGTTCATGCGAATCCAATTCATTGACTGCGTCTTCCGTAGTCGAAATGGAATTGAGATCGACTGTGCGACCGGTCATTTCCCGGACGCGGTCAGCTGCGGCCGCAATCAGATGGCGATGCACGTCCGAAAGCGGATGTGCTCCGCAACCATGAAACGGCGGCGGCGACTTTAGAGTGATCGTCGGATCGTCATGGCGGGCTTTGTCGCGGGTCAGCAGCTCGCCGAGATCGTTTGCATTCAGATCCCGCGCGGTCAGGTTCTCGCCGTTCAGCCAGCGTAGCGAAGCCGTTCTGATAATCGAGGTGTGATCGAAGACTGTATTAGAAACCTTGCCCTGTTCGATCCACGGCGAGACAACCACTGCGGGCACGCGCGCGCCGTAGCGTTGAAAATTAAACCCACTGAATCCAGGTTGGCCGGGAGCGATGAATTGATCGTCGGGCGCGGTCGCATGTGGCGGCGGAGTCGGGACATGATCGTAGCAGCCGCCATGTTCGTCGAAAGTTATGACGAACAAAGTGCGTTCCCAATCAGGACCTTCCCGCAGCGCTCGGTAGACTGTGTAAATCAGCTCGTCGCCATAAAGCGCGTTGGTTGCGGCTCCCGTTTCGGTAACTGCAAACGCCGGATGCATATCGTTTTCCGGTCCATACTTCCGACTGCAAAGCATGTTTGGTTCAATGAAGGTATAGCTCGGTAGACCGCCGGGCGTTTTCGCGTCTTCGAAGAATTGGGTCATGTGGAAGAAGTGGCGCTCCAAAGGGACAAACTCCCAGAGTTTCTCCTGGATCATCAGAGCGTTACACAAAAGGAATGGACCACCGTAATAAATTCGCCAGTCGACCTGGGCGCGCGAAAGCAGGTTGTAAATCGTGTCGGTCTTGTTAAGCAGGTAGCCTATGTCCCACGCATGTGGTCCGGTTTTCCATCCGTTAACTACGTAACCTGAGGAAGTCGCTGCGTGAACAAATGAACGGTTGGGAAATGTTTGGGTGGGGACTGAACTGAACCAGTGATCACAAACACCGTAAGCATTCGCGAGGCCATTTATCACCGGCAGACTTTCCGGGGTGAAGCAGTTCATGATCACGCCGGGATCGAAGGCCATCGGAGTGTTCCCGCGAAACAGCGTTGAGAGGATGCGGCTGCAACCCGGCTTCCCCGGGCCGGCGTTGGCGATAGCGTTGGCGTAGTCAATCACAAAGCCTTTCATGCTCGGCGAGGTCGTCATGTTTGGAACGGGACATGGGTTCGAGTGATCGTTGTACATCTGCGCGTAGACATGATCGTAAGGCTCGTTTGGATCGGGAAACGGATCAGTCATCACAGTTCCCTTGCCTACGCGCACGTCGCCGCCGGTGCCGTCCAAGCTGCGCGGGTTAGACAAGTCTTTGCCAGAGACGCCATCGAACGATTGGCCCGGCGGGACTTTGTCGAAGGGAGGTTTGTTGTGTGCGTCGTAAAGCCAGCCGAGAACGTTGTCGAAAGATCGATTCTCCATCATCAACACGACAATATGGTCGATACGATTAAGCGCGTTTTCGCCGTTTGGCATTAACTGATTTCCTTTGAAGATGGGTTTGAGACTTAAGGGCCGAAGGTGCTGGCCCACTTTGCGCACCTCATTTACTACTTTTCAACTCGCAACGCAAGAATTTGATCCGGCTCCTTTCTCGGCCTCGAACAAGTTAACTTGCGGCACGAGTTGGCCAAGCTTAGACTCCACCTCCATGCATTCCATCGCCGAAGCCCTCACATCTTTGCGACAACATTTCGGTTTCGACGATTTTCGCGAAGGACAACGCGAGGTGGTGGCGGCGATCCTCGCCGGCGAAGACGCCGTAGTGGTGATGCCCACCGGCAGCGGCAAGTCTCTCTGTTATCAATTGCCCGCGCTGATGCTCGATGGCGCCACGGTGGTGGTCTCTCCGTTGATCGCGCTCATGAAAGATCAGGTTGACGCGCTTCACGCCCGCAATCTTCCAGCGACCTTCATCAATAGTTCGATCGACCCGAAGGAGCAAACCGTTCGCATCAATGGCTTGCGACGCGGCGAATTCAAGCTGGTCTACGTGGCGCCCGAGCGATTTCGCAGTAGTCGTTTTCTCGAAGCGCTGCAGTCTCTGCGAATTTCTCTCTTCGCGGTAGACGAGGCCCATTGCATCTCGACCTGGGGCCACGACTTTCGTCCTGACTACCTGCGTCTGAAGACTGCCATTCAACTGATCAACTCCGGGCAGGCGCGGGCGCAGACACTCGCGCTGACCGCCACGGCCACGCCTTATGTTCGTTCGGACATCATCGAACAGCTCGGCCTGGTGAAACCGCGGACCTTCATCAGCGGTTTCGACCGGCCCAACCTGACAATCGATGTGATTCATACAGAAAAGGAACGCGAAAAGATCGCGCGAATAAAACGCCTGGCGATGACCGCCGGCGGCGACGGCTCCGGTTCAGGAATTATTTATGCGTCAACCCGCAAAGCGGTGGAGCAGGTCGCGCTCGAGCTGCAAAACCAGGCGCTTCGCGTCGCTGCCTATCACGCCGGGCTCGGCGATGCGGCGCGGGTTAAGGCGCAGGATGATTTCATGTCCGG
>JANLZV010000698.1:0-4878 GCA_031366425.1 Pyrinomonadaceae bacterium
CTAATCTTTCAAAATACCTAATCACCTGATCCCAACTCGCCAGCTTGCGATCATCGCCGGGTGTGAAGCCCAGCACGTCTGCGGGCGCGGGAATCTGCGCCACGCGTTGGATAGGGTTTCCGACGGGGGGAGATTGTGCGCCCGCGAGCCCAAACGAATTGAACTGGAGCAGGAACGCGATGGTTAGAAGCAGGCCGACGGTTTTGGTACGCATTGGTTGTTATCTTGCGGCTTTTGAATGAACGGGCTGGAAAGGCGCTGGAAGTGTAATCGAAATCGACTGCCGAATGAAGACGCGTGATCTTCGGGGCAGTAGCCCAACCGTCAAGTAGGGCGTTGAGGCTGAGAAGAGTTCCACGACTCGGGGAAGTTGTTGGACGAGCCGGAGAACTTGACGGACGAGCCGGAGAAGCTATCCCACGAGTAGGAGGCAGACTCCGACAGGGCAGGAAAGGAGTCCGACGAGTGGGGGTAGTAGCCCGACCGTCAGGTAGGGTGCCGACGTGCATGATGACGCCCTCCCTAACGGTCGGGCCGCTGCTTTGTTGCAGCGAAGCCACAGGCGAATCAGCTTGCTCCAGCGCGGAGAGCGGGGTAAAGTAGCGCTCGAACTAACCCCTAAGCACTCCCCGTTGTATAAATCGAATCGGAGGTCCCTTCAGATGTCTTCTGAAAGCATTCCTGCGAATGAGCGTCCGGACAAGGCTGGTTTTGTCCCGGATAATCCTTATCTCGCAACCTTTCAACCTTATATTCCCGCGAGCGTCCGACTGCGTGAGCTCACGGTGTTGCCGCTGATCATCGGCACGTTGCTGGGAATGGTGTTTGGGGCTTCGTCACTCTATCTAGTGCTTAAGGTCGGCTTGACGGTCAGTGCCTCGATTCCGGTCGCCGTAATTTCCATCACAATTTTCCGGGTACTGTCGAAACTCGGCCTGCGCGATGCGACGATTTTGGAAAACAACATCGTTCAGACTGCGGGCTCGGCGGGTGAGTCGATCGCATTCGGCGTCGGCGTGACGATGCCGGCGATCATGATCCTCGGCATGGACCTCGAGTTTACGCGCGTGATGCTCGTTGCGATGCTCGGCGGCTTGCTCGGAATCCTGATGATGATTCCGCTCCGACGCGCTTTGATTGTGGCTCAGCATGGCTACCTGAAGTACCCCGAAGGAACGGCCTGCGCGGAAGTGTTGAAAGCCGGAGCTTCGGCGGAGTCGCGGCAGGCGGCGGCGGCGGGTTCGGCGCAACATGCAGGCGCTGCTGACGAAGGTGCGCAAACCGGTGCGAAGACAATCTTCGGCGGGTTGGGGGTCGGTTTTCTTTACCAGGTGCTGATGACGGGGTTAAAGGGATGGAAAGACACGCCGGAGAAAGTGTTTGGCCCGCCCTTCAAAGCTGGTTCCGTCTCGGCCGAGATTTCACCGGCGCTGTTAGGGGTCGGCTACATCATTGGCCCACGCATCGCCTCGATCATGTGCGCCGGCGGTGTGCTCGCCTATTTGGTACTGATTCCCGCAATTAAGTTTTTCGGTGAAGGCATGACTACGGTTTTGCCGCCGGGTACGGTTCCGATTAGTGAAATGGGTCCAGGGCAGATCCGCGGCGCCTACATTCTTTACATCGGCGCGGGCGCGGTGGCTGCGGGTGGCATCATCAGCTTGTTTCGATCGTTGCCGACGATTTGGAGTGGACTTAAAGGCGGACTGGCTGACCTTCGGGGCGGCCCAGCTGCCACTGCAAACGCGCCGCGGACCGATCAGGATATTTCGATGAAGTTTGTAATCGGCGGCATCCTGGCATTGATCTGCATGATCATGGCGTTTCCACAATTGGGATTGCAGCAAAATATTTACGTCGCGTTCATGGGCGCGATCCTAATCATTGCCTTCGGCTTTTTGTTCGTAACGGTTTCATCCCGTCTGACTGGGGAAATCGGTTCGTCGTCAAACCCAATTTCCGGCATGACGGTAGCGACGCTGTTGCTGACCTGTCTAATCTTCCTGGTGATTGGCTGGACTGGGCCTTCGTATTACATCACCGCCCTCTCCATCGGCGGCATCGTTTGCATTGCTTCGTCGAACGGCGGCACTACGTCGCAGGATCTCAAGACAGGATTCCTGATTGGGGCGACTCCGAAGTATCAGCAGATCGCCATCCTGATCGGCGCATTTGCTTCGGCGTTAATTCTTGGACCAATCCTGCTTCTGCTCAACGACTCGGCTACGGTTTACGTCCCGCGCGTGAGTTTCGCAGCGGCAACACAATCGGCAACCATCGACGCCGCCAAGGCCAGCTCGTTGCCGATGTACTCTGACTCAATCAAACCGACTCCGACCGGTGATTACCGCATCCTGAAGAATGAAGCCGGTGCGACAGCGATTGCGGGTCTCGATCCGGGCGAGTATCTGGTCGACGGCTCGGGCAAAGTCGCCTACAAGATGGAGGAGAATTTCCCCGCTGCGTTGAAGATTGATCCTGCGCAGGCCGGCACTCCGGAAAAATTGAAGGGACCACAGGCAAACACCGACGGGGCCCTCTATCGTCCGTACCATAAAACCGATGCTGCGGGTGGACCAGCCGGCCGCTATTTGGTTAACGATCAGGGTATTCCGGTTTACCTGTCTGACCCCGGCATCAACGGCATTCACAAAGTCAGGCCCGACGGCTCAGCGGTTACCAAGTATGACGCACCCAAGGCGACCCTGATGTCTTACATCATCAAGGGAATCCTGAATCGCCAGCTTCCCTGGGGCCTGGTGTTGTTGGGAGTGATGATTGCGATTGTGTTGGAGATGAGCGGTATTCCGTCGCTGGCATTCGCAGTCGGCGTTTACTTGCCGCTGTCTTCGTCGAGCCCGATTTTCATCGGCGGCATGATTCGTTGGGGCGTGGATCGTTACCTGCGCCGAAAACTCAAGGACAAGAATCTGACTGAAGACGAACTGGTAGCTGAAACTGACAAGAGTCCGGGCGTGCTGATGGCATCCGGATACATCGCCGGAGGTGCGCTGGCGGCTATCGTGATTGCGATTCTCCAGGGCGTCCCGCGGCCGGCACTCGTCGCTTTCAACAAGAGCGTGGAAGACTGGGCCAAACTGCATAACCCACTCTTCTATGGTGATAATTCTGACATGCTATCAATGATTCCATTTCTAATCCTGATGATCTTGTTATACTTGGTGGGCCGTGAGATGTTGCTCACGACCAAGCCTTCAGTCGTTAAGCGACGCTGACCAGATTCACGAATCATCTCGCGAAGTTGATTTGAACTTCGCGTTGGAAATCCGAGGCGCGCTGCTTTTTGAGGGCGCGCCTTCCGGTTGAGGCAGGGCCAATCCATGAGGACTTTAATGCGCACTTTAATTCCACGTTCGCCATTTTGGAACAAGGCACTGTTAGCGGGTTTGGTTATTAGCCTGGCCGCCGGCGCAGTCACGCCGCAACAGCAGCCAGTGCGTTCGCCGTCTGATACGGTGCGAGAATTCTACAAGGCGCTGCGCGAAAAGCGGTTTAAGGACGCCTTCGGGATTTCGATCTACAAGCCGGCGCTCGATGGCTTGAAGCAACAGGAATTCGACGATCTCAAGCCTGACTTCGAACGAGTGGCGGTGGCTGTGAGTGAAGGCATTCCCAATCCGTTGGAGATTACGGGTGAGCAGATCAGCGGCGAGTCGGCAGACGTGTTTGTAAGGATGATGGACAGCGAAGGGAAGCCGAAGATTGAACCGGTGGGTCTCATCAGATCTGCCGGAATCTGGATCGTAGGTGATCGCGAAAACCAGGAGCTGGTGAAGAAAGCCGGCAAGAAGTTTTTCTTCAACGCCCGCATGGATGCGCACCACACCGACGTCCAGGAGATGTTTACGCGAATATCATTGGCATTGCTGCTCTACAGCCAACAACACAATGGGCAGTTTGCGGATCTCCCTACCCTGATCGCAGGAGGGTTAGTACCAAAAGATCTTGAAGGCACGGCCTCTACCGGTTATCGCTTTAATATTAAGCTATTGGCTGGCGGTAAAGGTTGGGTTGCCACTGCCGAGCCGGTACAGTATGGGCGCACGGGCCGGCTTTCGTTTTATATGGATGCGGTCGGCGTCCGAAGCGCCGACAAGAATGGAAAGCCCCTGTCACCGCCCAAGAACTAACCGTCGCCCGCTGCAGCCTTTGCAAATCTTTCTATTGCGCCAGTCTGCCAAGCTCTCTAGAATGAGGTAGCACCTTCCCCGACTTGTTTTTTCGTTCGCGCCCCCCCCTCAATAAAAGCGATCACTTTGACAAAACCCAGCGTGTCGAGGACGACGCGTCTGCGAGAAGTCTCCCCGGAGCACCAGGAAAAATGGGACTAACCCGCTCGATCGTTTCACGTTTGCGGCAATATGTCGGCGATCGACGACACGCGCAACGGCTGAAGGTCCGTTTGCCGTTTACACTTTCGATTGCCTCCCCGGCGAAAGGCTTGGATGGAGAAAAACGAATCCACTCTCTCGCTGGACATACTCTCGACCTGAGTCCGTCGGGAATGGCTTTGATCGTTCCCGCCATCCGCATCGGCGATCATCACCTCGTCGGCGAAAATCGCACGCTCAATGTGAAACTGGAATTGCCGGGCGGCCCGTTAGAGCTGCAGGTGTCGCCTGTGCGCTATGAAGCCCTTGAAGATCACCCTAGCGAGATCGGCTATTTGATAGGCGTTAGAATCATTGACATGCCGACAGAGGATCGCGAAGTGTTCACTGCTTATTTTTCAAAACTTGCAGGAAACAAAGTCGCTGAAGAGCGGAGCACTCGCTAAGTAAAACGTAACCAGCCAAACACGGCAGGCACATGAAAATTGGGCTCGGGTGAGTAAGTAGGCAACCACGCAAGGTAACG
>JANLZV010000709.1:0-3814 GCA_031366425.1 Pyrinomonadaceae bacterium
ATGAATCGATCAACGAAGACTACGATGTCCAGCTGCGCCTGGCCGAACAGGATCGCAGTGACGTCGCGACGATCCAGCGGCTTTATGTTCCGTCATCCCGCGGCGGCTTAGTGCGTCTCGATAATCTTGTTTCGATCAAGCGTGATACGAGTCCCTCTCGCATCGATCGGCTCAATCGCGAGCGCCTGGTTTCAATGCGCGCTTCAGTGGCCCCTGGTTTCGCGCTCGCTGATCGCATTGAGGCGCTGCGCGGCGAAGTCGTAAAAATGAATCTGCCGGCAGCCTACACCACCACGGTCTCCGGTCGCGCCCGCGAGTTGGAACGGACGTTTGCGGAGTTTATTTGGGCGTTTATTCTTTCCGTGTTGTTCATGTACATGATTCTCGCTTCGCAATTTGAAAGCACGATTCATCCGGTGACTATCCTGCTGAGTTTGCCCATTTCGATTCCGTTTGCTCTGCTTTCCCTTTGGGCAACGGGTGACACGCTCAATCTTTATTCAGCCCTCGGCATCCTGGTGCTTTTCGGCGTCGTGAAGAAAAATTCAATTCTCCAGATTGATCACATGAACAGCCTGCGCGAGCGCGGCATGGTGCGCTATGAAGCGATCATGCAGGGCAATCGCGATCGCTTACGTCCAATTCTGATGACTACCCTCGCTCTGATCGCGGGCATGCTGCCACTTGCTCTGGGCACCGGCCCCGGCGCGGAAGAGCGGCGCTCAATCGCCGTGGTCGTAATCGGCGGCCAGATGCTTTCGCTCTTGCTAACTCTCATCGCCACGCCGGTCGTCTATTCGTTGCTCGACGATCTTAGCCAAACGTCGCGCTGGCGGCGGCTCTCACAGACCTTCGCGGGCTGGCGCGCGGGCGTTCGCGAGCGGCTGACAAGAAGGCGTGAGTCGTCAGAGGTTCCAGCGGAAAGCACTGCGGAGACGCGGGCCATTCATGAAGACGAAGCCAAACACGTCGTCGTCGGCGCCGCCGGCGATTGAAAAATGTTCCGGCCGTCACGCGTTCCTGAATACCAGCCTCACTTCCGAATCAGTAATTCCATCGAACGAGGCTGCAACTGTTGGCATGCCGAGTGCTATTTGGGGCTGGACGGGCTTGATAAAGCCAAGTCGTCTTCAAACGTGGCTTCCCGCCGCGGCACTTGTCCGGGGAGTGCACCTTTCTGCCAAGACTTACTTTCGAAAGTTCGACCTATAGACGCGTGATTATGTTTTGAGCTATCCCCTCGTCTTTGGGTCGATGGAGAATCAAGTCCAATTCTCTTGTATGCGAGTCTGCTCGTGACATATACTCCAGTTGGTCAATAACACGACCATTCAATCAACGCCAACGGTTCAAAACCGCTGCCCCCGAAAGCCTCTCAGTTAGTTTTCCAGTTCACGCTTTTTCCAAATCCAATCTTAGTTGCGTAGCTCGCGGTCTTTCCCGACTCATTGAATTAATCAGGCTGTGTTGCCTGTTCGAAACGGAGCCAACAATTGTCCGCATCTCACGACATCAATCCCGACGCACGAAACGCAGCGTTAGACGCTGACACCATCTTGCAAAATCGCTACCTGATCGTTCGCCAACTTGGGCGCGGCGGGATGGGCGCGGTTTATGAAGCTGTGGACCAGCGACTCGGGATCACTGTGGCTTTGAAAGAGACGCTGTCTTCGGAACCTTCGATGCGAAAGCAATTCGAGCATGAGGCGCGACTGCTCGCCGGAATGCAACATCCGGCCCTGCCGCGCGTCAGTGATCATTTTGTTGAAGGCAATCGGGCGTTTCTGGTAATGCAATTTATCGGCGGCGTTGACCTCGCTCGCATAATCGCGCAACAGCCCGGACCGTTTCCGCGCGACCAGGTAGTTGCCTGGGCTGATCAGCTGCTCGACGCGCTGGTTTATTTACATTCGCGCGATCGCGAAGTCATTCATCGAGACATCAAACCTCACAATCTCAAACTAACTTCTACCGGCCAGATCGCCTTGCTCGATTTTGGTCTCGCGAAAGCCCAGCCGTCTGATCCGTCGGTCACGTCATCGCAAGCCTTCTTCGGCTACACCCGCCACTATGCACCGCTCGAGCAGATTCAGGACCAACGCACGGATCCGCGCAGCGACATCTACGCTCTCGGTGCCACGCTCTATCACTTGCTGACCGGGATTAAACCTCCCGACGCCATGGTTCGCGCCTCGGCGCTAATCAGCGCTCAACCCGATCCGTTGAAGCCTGCCGATCAGATTCATGCCGCAGTTGGTCCGCAAATCTCGGCCATCCTGCAAAAGGCAATGGCGCAAACGCCGGAAGAGCGTTATGCAACCGCCCAGGAATTTCGCGAAGCGTTTAGACGAATGGGCCGTACGACTGCAGCGTTGGAAACTGCTCAAGATGCAGTGACGAATGACGATGAAACCGCTTCGCCGGCAAGTCAATTAATTCAGCAGTTTAATCCTGCTGCCGGCACCGTGGTTCAGGGTGGCGTGCCGATCAAGATGGTGATGGTTGAGTCCGCTCGAAGGTTTGGTCCGGGAACGATGACCGCAGTGCTCGTAGTGCTCGTGGTATTAGCAGGGGGGGCCTTATACGGATCGCAGAGCCTGTTTGGTTCAGAGGGTCAGCCGACAGCCGCGCGTCCACTCAGCACCTCAGTCGCTGAACGTCAACTTCAAACCGCGCGCAGAACTGAACGCGCACGCGTTTCAGAGCCGGTGCGAACGGCGGAATTGAACACCTCCACCACGAAGAAACCAAAGCCCACTGAGAACGACAAAGATGACGAGCGCAGGGTTTCGAGACGCGAACCCGCCAACGCGGACGCGTCGAAGCATACGCGCCGAGCAGTGCCGCAGGAAGAAAAGCGAACCAGCTCACGTAGTCGCGTGAGTCCGCCCAATATTCGACTGCCGAATCCGGAGTTTTCAGATTACGCTCCAGCGCGTTCTACGGCTTCGCCGCGTGCGTATCGCGTCTCGAGTGTCAGACCTGTGGCCGGACCAAAGTTCTATCGCGCGGCTGACGGCACTCAAATCGTGACATTTTCTGACGGCTCAACCCAGTTTGTGCGAACCGCGCAGACCGGTGTGCGACCAGCTGGTTCCTACCGCTAACAATCAACTCAAGCTCTCGAATCCTCCGCCTGGCGCTTCGGGGAATTAACCCGACCGTGAGGGAGGCCTAGTGCACCAGAGCGCAACACGCCGAAGTGGGTACTGCACTAATTTGAAGTTCTTCTCTGCGTGATCTCAGCGTGCTCGGCGCCTCTGCGGTGAAAAGACGCAGCAAGACCTTCAACGCAGCGACGCAGAGTTCGCAGAGATAGCGCAGAGAGTTGAATTTAGGTCACTACCCCGAAGTGTGTGTTGATGCCGGACGCACGCCTGCGTGCTAGACTATTTCCCGTTCCCCCGAAACAAAGCACGGATCAATAGTCTCTTGTCCCGAGCGAGGTTGCATTGTGATGGACGCAGGACCTGAAGCCACACGCGACGCGAAAGCTGAAACCGGTCTCACCCCCGCCAACGAAGCGCTCACAGCATCCCTTGGGGCCTACGATGTTGCGGTGCGACGGACGATTGCGGAGGCTCAGGAAGCGAATGTGGTCGGCCGCATTTGGATGAAGGATGCTTCGGTTTGGAAAACTGATTCAGCTAACCAAAAGATCATTGCCAACTCGATGGGATGGTTAACCGTGGCTTCCGAAATGTTGGAAGTTGCCGACGAGTTGACCCAATTTGCCGAAACCATACGCGATGGCGGGCGCTTCAAAAGCGTCATGGTTTGCGGCATGGGCGGATCGTCGCTGTGTCCCGAAGTG
>JANLZV010000715.1:0-5004 GCA_031366425.1 Pyrinomonadaceae bacterium
ACAGGAATGATGTCAGGCGTCAGGTCTGTGACGAATTGGGAATTGGATTAAGGAGTAGGCTCGTGACTGAAGACATCCAGATTTGCCCGTGTGGTTTGGGCGCCGCCTTCGCAGACTGCTGCGAACCGGTGATCAAAGGGGACCGCGAACCTGAGACGGCCGCGGAGCTGATGCGGGCCCGTTATTCCGCTTTCGCAACCGGGGCAATTCCTTTCATTGTCGCCTCCACTCATTCCAGCACACGGAGCGAAGTAGACATTGCCTACACCACCGAGTGGTCGCAGAATTCCACCTGGCAAGGACTCGAAATTCTGGATACTAAAGATGTCGATGAGAACCGAGCCTTGGTTTCGTTCGAAGCCCGCTTCACTCAGGGCGACAACGAACAGACTCATCGTGAAAAGAGCGTTTTCGAACGTGAGGACGGCAAGTGGCGTTTTGTCACAGGTGATGAATTGAAGAACCCGACCGTGAGATACGAAACGCCACGGCCCGGCCGCAACGATCCATGTCCTTGCGGATCTGGTAAGAAGTACAAAAAATGTTGCGGCGCCTGATGTTCCATCGGGACCGCCGGAGATAACCGGCGGCTTCGGTTCGCAGCTTTGTTTATTTCGATAGCCACACCGACATTTATGTTTACGCAAATCAAATTCGCCGCCGCGCTGTTAATTCTTGGAGGGATCGCCTTCGCCCAGGATTCGCCGCCGATTAGAAATTTCCTTCGCGTCAACGAAAGCTTCTGCACCGGCGGCCAACCTCGAGTGGAGCAACTCGCGAAACTCAAAGCCGATGGTGTGAAAACAATTATCAATCTGCGACCACCTGGTGAACACCGCGCCGCTGAAGAGGAAGCGATGGCCAAAGAACTCGGCCTTCGTTACTTCAACATTCCGGTGGTATTCGCGGAACCGAAAGACGCCCAGGTCGATGAGTTCCTAAAGATTACTGACGACGCAGAGAACCGGCCGGCGTTCATACATTGCGCCGGTGCGATTCGGGTCGGAGCATTCTGGATGATTCGCCGCGTGTTACGAGATGGCTGGACCATCGAGGCAGCGGAGGACGAGGCGAAGAAGATCGGATTACGAGAGAGTCCACATCTCAACGAATTCGCGCGCAAGTATATCGAGCACCATCAAAAGAAGTAGCGGCGTGTTCCATGTAGCGAACTGTCGCCACACTCAAATAAATCGAATTTCAAAACGCAGGAGATCATAATGAAACGTAAAGCTTCGGCAGTTTGGCAGGGCGGCCTCAAAGACGGCAAAGGAACAATTTCGACTGATAGCGGCGTGCTCGCGGCGACGCAGTATTCATTCAGCACTCGGTTCGAAGAAGGCAAAGGTACGAACCCAGAAGAATTGATCGCCGCGGCCCACGCCGGGTGTTTTTCGATGGCGCTTTCGGGCAAACTGGGAGCTGCGAATCTGACCGCGGAGAGCATTAACACGACCGCCGCAGTCACCCTGGAGAAAACGGACGCGGGCTTCACTATTACCGCGATTCATCTCGACGTGACCGCGAAAGTGCCAGGCGCTGATCAACACGCATTTGAGACGGCGGCAAATGAAGCTAAGGCCGGCTGCCCCGTGTCGCGTGTGTTGAATGCGACCATCACGATGGATGCGAAACTACAAACAAGTTGAGTCCCTTCTGACAATCGTTGAGCCATGATGAAGTCTAACCGGATCGGATTGTGGTTGCTGGTGTGTTGCCTCGGTCAGGCGAGTGCGCAGCAGCCGAGTCAGAATCGCTGGTCATCATTTAGAGGCGAGCGCGCTGCGGGGGTGGCATCCGGCCAGAGCCTGCCGGAAAAGTGGGATGGCGCCAAGGGACTCAACATCAAATGGAAAATAAAGATCCCGGGGCTGGCCCACTCGAGTCCCATAGTTTGGGGCGAACGGGTCTTCGTAACCACGGCCATCAGCAGTCAGGGCGGCGATAGTTTTCGCAAGGGGCTCTATGGCGACGGCGATGCCTCCGCGGATCGTTCGAGTCAGCAATGGAAGCTCTACGCGATCGATCGGGCCAGTGGCAAGATCATCTGGGATCGCACTGCTTACGAAGGTGTGCCGCGCGAGAAGCGACACGTCAAAGCCACCTACGCGAATGCGACGCCGGCAACCGATGGTCGTTTTGTAATCGCGTTCTTTGGTTCGCAAGGTCTCTTCGCTTTCGATCTGTCCGGACGTCTCGTCTGGAAAAAAGATTTGGGCGTGCTCAACGCCGGCGCTTACGATTTGCCGGAATATGAGTGGGGCACGGCGAGCTCACCCATCATCTACCGCGATCTGGTGATCGTTCAGTGCGACACTCAGAGCGGCTCGTTTCTCCTTGCTGCCGACCTCAAAACCGGAAAAACAGTTTGGAAAACTGACCGTGAGGAACTTCCATCGTGGGGCACGCCAAATGTCTATCCGGGCAAAAATCGGGTTGAACTGGTGACCAACGCCTCAAACTTTATTCGTGGTTACGCCCCGGCGACGGGTAAAGAACTTTGGCGGCTCGGGGGGAGTTCAAAGATCACAGCGCCCACGCCGATTTTTTCCGGCGACCTGATCGTGGTGGCCAGCGGCCGTCGCCCCGAGGCCCCAATTTTCGTGATTCGCGGCGGAGCGTCAGGAAACATCACCCTCGGCGCGGGCCAAAGCTCCAGTAAAGACATTGCCTGGAGCAAGCAGGCGCGCGGGCCTTACATGCCAACGCCGCTGATTTATGGCGAGTATCTTTACGTGCTTTCAAATCAGGGCGTGTTCGATTGTTATGATCTTAAGACCGGCGCCGAAATTTATCGCGAGCGAATTCCCCACCACGGGAGCGGTTTTAGCGCTTCGCCGGTAGCGGCCGACGGAAAGATTTACCTGTCGAGCGAAGACGGCGACATCTTCGTGATCAAGGCCGGGCCGACGTTTGAAAATCTCACGACCAACTCAATTAGCGAACCTCTGATGGCGACCCCGGCAATCTCCGGCGGTCGAATGTTCGTCAGATCACAGCACCACCTTCTGGCGATCGGGCGTTGAGTTGTAAATCAACTTAACCATATTCGTGACCGGGTTAAATGTGGCTCGTTCCAAATCCCGCGAACTTCGTAAGACAAAGCTTTTCGCGAAAACAAATCGCGGACTGCTGTTAGACATCTCCGTCTTCCTCGCCAATCTCTTCCTGATGCGGTTGCTGACCAGGCTCTTCCTCAATCTTTTCCGCGATGTCTCTGCCGAAGATCCGCTCGCCAAACTCGCGCTCGGACTCACCT
The DNA here is from genome assembly GCA_031366425.1 of Pyrinomonadaceae bacterium. Classification (GTDB taxonomy): domain Bacteria; phylum Acidobacteriota; class Blastocatellia; order Pyrinomonadales; family Pyrinomonadaceae; genus PSRF01. The sequence goes on from JANLZV010000715.1 coordinate 3,260, forward strand.
TTCTCGCAATGTGGATTTTGCCCGCCGCCGGGGCGGTGATGAAACGCTGGCACTTTCATCAGCGTCTGAAATCTCAGGGGGTAACTTTCGAAGCAACAGAGACCAAACTCGCCGGCTGCTTATTTAATCCCCTCTTTTATTTCTGTCTGAATCTGGTGATCACGTCGGCAGTCTTGACCGGGCTGGGTGATTTTTTCGTCGGGAGACGTTTGCTGGACAACGGCGCTGTCTTTGTTCCGTTCGTGATTGCCGGTTTCATCCTAACCATCGTGCAAACGTATCTCATCTATAGTTATTTCATTGCGCCGAAGCAACCGCCTAAGTCGGAATTCTTGCGCAGCCCGCAAAGCGAAGCGCTCGGAGACGTCTGTCTTTTCGTGAACATGCTGCTCTTCCAGGTGTTTTGGAATATGTTGACCTTCGCTCCCCTCGGTCATCCTTCGAGCGTACTGGAATTCGCCGGCCGGCTGTTCTTCCTCAGTTTCATCGCGTTGCTGATCTACTTTCCGCCCAGAATGTTTTATCTCGCCGAAGACATCAGCCGGCCGCGCACGTGGCTGACGATGCTGTTGGCAAATTCTCCAGTGATAGTGCGCATCCTCATCGGGACTAGTTCAAACGCGACTGCGGGTTGGTAAATCACTTCGCCGGATTGCGATAACTTCGCCCCGCTTTTCGGTGGCTACGGATGTCGCCTATGATTCTTTCGCCATGCAACATTGGGATGTGATTATCATCGGCGCCGGGGCCGCAGGATTATTTTGCGCAATCGAGGCGGGAAAACGCGGACGTCGCGTGCTCGTGATCGAACATGCGGAACGGGTTGGCAAGAAGATCGGCATCTCTGGCGGCGGTCGTTGCAACTTCACCAATATTCACACTAGCGCCAACAACTTCGTCTCGCGGAATCCTCACTTCTGTAAGTCGGCCCTCGCGCGTTACACACCCTCAGATTTTATTGCCCTCGTCGAAAGACACGGCATCGCCTATCACGAGAAAAAGCTGGGCCAACTTTTCTGCGATGGCAGCGCGCAACAGATCATCGATCTGCTGCTGCGCGAGTGTCGGGAGGTGGGCGTGGAAATTCGTTGCGGCTGTGAAGTTCGCAGTGTGCGACCTGCGGACCAGGCCAGCGGATTTACGCTCTCGACGAGTCAGGGAACCTTTCACTCGTCATCCCTCGTTATGGCGACGGGCGGCTTGTCAATCCCCACCCTCGGCGCGACTGACTTCGGTTATCGCATAGCTCGGCAATTTGGACTACAGATAGAAGAGACGCGTCCCGGCCTCGTTCCTCTCACCCTCGCGCCGGGCTCGCAGCTGCAAAAGCATCTGACCTCGTTGAGCGGCATCGCTCTTGATGTGCTTGTGAGTTGCCGAATCCAGTCGCCGTCTCGCGGAACTCAAGCCACCCGGGAGTTTCGAGAAAATATTTTGCTGACCCATCGCGGGTTAAGTGGACCGGCGATTCTTCAGATTTCAAACTACTGGAGCCCCGGCACGCCGATTTCAATCAACCTCCTGCCGAATGATGATTTGCAGGAAATCCTCGTAACGCAAGGTGCGATTGAAACTAACGAGACCGAACTGGTAAACGTGCTCGCACAGCACCTGCCGCGCCGCTTCGCCCTGGCGTGGTGTGAACTCTTCCGCGCCTCGCGTCGGCTCAAGCACTTCAACAAACGCGAACTCGACGAGCTCGCCAGCAATCTCCATCAGATGCAAATCACTCCCTTGGGCACCGA
>JANLZV010000717.1:0-3186 GCA_031366425.1 Pyrinomonadaceae bacterium
CGACTTAACAAACGTCAAACGCGAATTTGTGTTGCCACCAATGAACCTGGGTAATTCGAAACTGGCGAGCGATAGCAGCCGACCAAGAATGCTCTCGGGCACGTTCCAGTATTTGCGCACGGTCTCCCAATTAACCACGAGTGCCGCGCCCGTGCTGCCTGTTCCTGAGACGAACCCGTACCGAATGAAAGTCGGCACCAGTAGACTGCCAATGATCATTGCGCCCAGGGCAAACCACGCGATCGGAGCGATGGTGAACCGTCTACTTGCGCGGTATTGAAAAAAGAAAGATGCGATGAGAAATGGAATTAAGATTACCCATGAAAGGTGTAACTGCATCACCCAGAGTAGCCCGAAGCCCATCATGAAGTTTGACCAGTGGCGCGGAATCAGATCTCTGCTGAGCGAAGGGAAGGTTTCAATTGCTCCGACGAAAAACAGGATTGCTCCTACAAGCACGTAGGAAGGGTTAAAGATGTGTGTCGAGAGGTTGAGCGTCCATGGCGCCGTCAACAACCACGTCCAAATGAACCAGCGAGGCAGTTGGGGCAGGCGACGCGAACAGTACCAGGCAAATAAGCAGAGCGCCGCGAAAGAAATCAGGTTCAGGAAAATGTAAGGGGCTTCGGGCACCGGCGCGACGAATAAGGGCAGGCCCACGAGTAATCCCTGCAGAGCTCCCGGAATCTGAATCGCGTTCGTCACGTCCGGGCCAAAGTAGGGCCACCAGCGCGTCGCGTAAAACTTCAAGCCGAGCAAATATATCTGCTTCTCGTCATCGGTCCAGAGCGGCAAACAAAGACCAAACCCCAGGCGGAATAGAAATGCGAGGAGCAGCAAAAGAGCAAAACTCCCGCGCCTCATCCGAGGTTGATGTTTCGGATCCGGCATGGGCTTAGGTGGTCTGTGGCAGAATTTGTTTGAGCGCGTCGATAAAAAGATCGATCTCACCGTGGCCCAGACACAGCGGGGGAAGAAGACGCAAGACGCGGGCGTCGCTGGAGGTTCCGGTAATCACGCCGTGTTCGAGTAGCGCCTGATGAATGGGGGCAGCAGCGTCTGCGAATTCGAGCCCAAGCAAAAATCCGCGCCCGCGCACCGCCAATACGGCCGGCACTTCCAACAGGCGTTTCCGCAAATAAGCTTCAACGGACCTTACGTTTGCAATCATTCCGTCGTTTTCGATCGCCGCGAGGGTGGCGTTAACCGCGGCCATGGCGATCATCCCGCCGCCGAAGGTAGTCCCCAAATCGTTTTCCCTGATGTGCGACGCAATTCTTTCACTCACCAAACAGGCACCGACGGGAATTCCACTGCCGAGCGCTTTCGCGAGGGTGACGATGTCAGGCACGACGCCGGCGCCGGCTTCGCAACCTGAAAAAAACCAATCGCCGGTCCGGCCCACACCGGTTTGCACTTCGTCGTAAATTAAAACGATCCCACGCTCATCGCAAAGACTTCGTAATGCAAGATAAAAATCTGGTTCCGCCATGCGTACACCGGCCATCGACTGAATCGGTTCTAACATGATGGCGGCGACGCTTTCGTCCGCGAGCGCGCGAAGTGATTCAATGTCGGCCCACTCCGCGGCCAGGTGGCCGGGCACATTCGGTTTTCCAATTTCTCGATACTTTCCGAGAAAGGTGGCGCTGATCGCATCCGCCGTGCGCCCATGAAAGCCGCCGGTAAAGGTGATAACTTTTTCACGGCCGGTAGTCATCCGGGCCATGCGCATCGCGTTTTCGTTAGCTTCGGTTCCCGAGTTGCAAAAGAAGGCTTTAGTTAACTCAGCCGGAGCAATCAAAACCAGTTTTTCTGCCGCCGCCGCCCTCGCTTCCGAATAAACCAAATTCGAATAGAACAAAAGCTTTGCGGCTTGCTCCTGAATTGCGGCCACGACCTGGGGATGTGAATGACCAGTGCCGGCCACCGCATGGCCGCCGTAGAGATCGAGATAGCGTTTGCCTTCGTCAGTGTAGATCCAGACACCCGCGCCGCGTTCGGCGACAATCGGCATCTTCTTATAGGTCGCGAGCTGGTAGAGCTCTTCGATCTTTTTTACGTCTTGGGTCAAACCCACCGCCTCCATCGCCGCTTATGGATTCGTGCCCACCAGCAGCAGTCCTGTTTTTTCGTCGAGTCCGAACATCAAATTCATATTTTGCACTGCTTGTCCGGCCGCGCCTTTCACCAGATTGTCGAGAGCGGAAAAAACCACCACCTCACGCCCTCTCGTTGCAAAACCCAGATCGCAAAAGTTCGACGTCTTCACCCAGTTGATGTCGGGAGACCCTGTTACCAGTCGCACAAAAAATGAGTCGCGGTAGAAATCCGCGAACACAGACCTGAGCTGCTCGGCTGTCATTTCATTTTTCGTCTGCACGTAGATAGAAGCGAATATGCCGCGCGCTACCGGAAGTGAATGGGTCATGAACACAAATTCACTGGTCCACTCCCCGACGCTGCGGAGTTCTTGTTCAATCTCTGGCACGTGCTGGTGAGTGAAAGGCTTGTACGCGTAAAACGAATTCATCCGTTGTGGGTGATGCGTGTTCGCCGCGGCTTTGGCGCCTGAACCCGACGAACCGGTTTTCGCATCAACGATCACCCGTCCATTCGTTTCGATTAATTGGCCCGCTACGAGCGGCGCGAGTCCGAGCAGGGTAGCCGTCGCAAAACAACCCGGATTGCTTATTAGCCGAGCGGTTCGAATTCGTTCGCGATTTGTCTCGGTGAGACCGTAGACAAACCCCGCTTGAGTTTCGATTGCCGTGTGTTCCCGGCCATAGTGTTCGGCAAACTCTTCCTTGTCGCTCAAACGAAAGTCTCCCGAGAGATCGATGACTTTTACATGGGCCGGCAGACGGGGAACAATCTCCATCGCCTGACCGTGCGGGAGTGCCAGGAACACGAGATCGAGTTCGTGCAAGGTGGCTGGATCGTCCGGCGCAAGTTCAAAACTGAGGTCGGTCAACCCATAGAGATTTCGATGCACCTCCGCGACCGCTTTTCCGGCGTGTTCGTTTGCTGTCACCAGCCGGAGGTCGGCATGCGGATGGGCCAATAGAATCCGGATCAGTTCGGAGCCGCCATAACCTGAGCCGCCAAAAATTCCGATCCTGATTTGAGGTTGCAACCTTTCCATCGCACTCCACTCGCACCCTGATTACGCGCTCACCATAGCTT
>JANLZV010000720.1:0-5542 GCA_031366425.1 Pyrinomonadaceae bacterium
GCGAGATCGATCCAATCCTGATCGGCGAAGAACTGAAAAAGGAAAATGCGCTCGAGGCAGTGGGCGGGATCAGTTTTATTACAAATCTGACTTACGGCTTGCCGCATTCAACCAACATTGGTCACTACGCGAAAGTCGTTCGCGGAAAATCCATGTTGCGACAGCTGATCCGGGCGACCAATAAAATCACCCAGGAGGCGCTCGAACAAGAGGACGAGCCCGAACTGATTCTGGATCATGCTGAGCACGCGATTTTTCAGCTAGCTGATGAGCGCGTGCGGCAGGGTTTCGTTCACGTCGAACCGATTGCCCGGACGTTGCTCGAAAAAATCCAGGAGATGGAAGGCCGCGCCTCGGTACTGACGGGATTGACTACGGGCTTTGCGGATCTCGACAAACTTACTTCGGGGCTGCAGCGGCAGGATCTGATCATTTTGGCTGCTCGTCCGTCGATGGGAAAGACGAGTTTCGCATTGATGCTCGCTGAGAATGCGGCCATCCATGTGCCCGGCGCAGTGGTCGGAATGTTCTCCCTCGAAATGTCGAAGGAAGCGCTCGTGATGCGTATGTTGTGTTCCCAGGCGAACATTGATGCACAGCGTTTCCGCAATGGGTTTCTGTCGCGGCCTGAGTGGGCGCAGATCGGAAAGTCTTTAAGTACGCTCGCCTCAGCCAGAATTTTTCTAGACGACACTGCTGGGATCACCACGTTGGAAATGCGTGCGAAGTTGCGCCGTCTTTACGCCGAACAAAAACGTTTGGATCTAATAGTGGTCGACTATCTTCAGTTGATGAGTGGTTCCGCTAAGCGAGCTGAATCGCGGCAGCAGGAAGTGTCGCAGATTTCGCGTGAGCTGAAGGGGCTGGCGAAGGAAATGAATGTGCCGCTCGTGGCCCTCTCCCAACTTTCGCGCGCTCCCGAGGCGCGTTCAGACCATCGTCCGCAATTGGCCGACCTGCGCGAGTCTGGTGCGTTGGAGCAGGATGCCGACCTCGTGGCTTTTATCTATCGGCCAGAGGTTTACAAAACTCCGGAAGAGCGTGAGAACTTGCCGGACGATGAAAAGAACGTGGCTGAGTTGATTGTTGCCAAGCAGCGCAATGGTCCAACCGATACGATACAGCTTCGATTTACGCCTTCCAGCATGCGGTTCGACAATCTTTACCGCGGCGAATAGCAACCTCGCACCTCCCGCCAACCGGACGATCTGAAATTTCATTGACTTTTCCCCCGGACCGGAATATGTTGCGCCTGAATTACGAGGGCTGATTCTCACGGGCCTTGATTTCCTCGCAGACTCGCTTGATCCACCCTCCAATTCGTTCTCTCAACTCAAGCGCCTCCAGGCGTGAACTCGAAAGGACTTTGGTTCCTTCCAAAGAATAATTATGGACAAACCCATAGGCTCAAATTTTGCCGAAGATCTTATTACCTCGAATAGTTTCGGCCGTCGCGTTTTTGTTCGAGGGGTAGGCTTTGTTAGTTTGGCCCTCATGATGGGCACCTTCGGGGGCTGCGAGAAAATCATTGAGGACATCAAGAACCGGCCCATTCGACGTCGCTTGCGGACTGGATCGGCCGAAGTGGATGCAGACATTGCCATCTATCGTGATGCAGTGGCAGCGATGAAGGCTTTACCAGCAAGCAATCCGATCAGTTGGACCGCCCAGGCGGCAATTCACGGCACGGCGGCTTGTTGCTTTAAGTGGTGCGAGCATGGTACCGATCACTTTTTTGACTGGCACCGAGCCTATTTGCTGTTCTTTGAAAGGATTTGCCAGAAGCTGACGAACAAGCCGAAGTTTGGTTTGCCATATTGGAACTGGAACCAGAACGGCGCCATCAATCCAGCCTTCCTCGATCCAGCAAGTGTACTCTTCATGGCCAGGAGCAACACCGATTTGACGGGCAGATCGTACGTGAGCGCCGCTGAACTGGATCCGATTATGGCCGACCACAACTTTTTCACGTTCATGAGCCAGATCGAAGGCACTCCGCATAACCAGGTGCATGGCGGTGTAGGCGGAACGATGGGCGGATACGGTTCAGCCATGGATCCCGTCTTTTGGACCCACCACTGTATGGTCGATTATTGCTGGGCCAAGTGGAACATTGACTTGGGCAATGACAATACGAACGATGCAGCGTGGACGGGCCACGTCAATAGTCACTTCGTAGATGTGGATGGAAACCCCACCACGATGACGGCCGGACTAACCACCGTGTTGCCCTTGTTGAGCTACCAATATGAGAGCAGCGCGATCGGCAGCAACCCGGCAGTGGCGGCGGTTAGAGACTTTAAGAAACTTGAGAAGAGACTCAAAGAAGGCGCGAATATCAGGTTTGACGTGAAGCAGCGTGTACGCCTGGCGGATCGGGCGTCAGTAAGCATCGGCAGGCCCACCTCGCGAGAATCAAAACTTTCCCCGGCGGACTTCTCAAGCATCATTAACGTCGACCAGTCGAAGGACAAGGTGTTTGTGAGTATCGGTTTTGCGCAGCTTCCCCCGACCAGTGACTTTGCGGTTCGGGTATTCATCAATCTGCCAAATGCCAATGCCGAAACCCCGACTACCGACCCGCACTACGCAGGCAGTTTTGGTTTCTTCGGGACGACCGAACCAGCCGGCGGTTCCGGACACCAACACCAACCAAAGTTTCTGGTGAACATCACCAACACTTTGCAAAGACTGAAGAGTAGTCAACAGCTCAAGGACGGGACCCCGATCTCAGTCCAGCTAGTTCCGGTCGCCTTTGATGGCACATTTGAAAAGGCGGACACGCAACTCATGCTGGAACAAATTGAGATTATTACGACGCCTGTAATAGTCAATCCGCCCCGCAACGAATAGGTTTTGCCGCTTTAAGGCGTGACGGTTGGAGGCGCGCAGGCGGTTTCAGTCGTCACGCCCGCGAGCGCTCGCGCTCGGGCATCCCACCCATTTGAATTGGCATCTTCCTTCTACCATGTTTACGATGTTGCATTCGCTGCGTTGTTGTTTGTGCGTCATAGTAATTTCGTTCATCTCCTGCCCAGGAAAGACATCGGATTTGGCCACGAGCGAGCGTGGTGACCGCACCGCGAGCAGCGCAAGTAACGAAGAAAAGTTGTCATACCTCGACCTCAACAATCCAAGTATCGTGCAAGCGATCGACGCCAACGAAAAGGACCTTGAGACGGCTAAGTTTGTGCGGGTGGATGTGGTCGAGGTGGTAAATCCCGCGAAGCTTCCCGTCTCTTTTCAAATTCACTACCAGACGCCCACTGGGGAAAGAATTTATCTCGGCAGCTTCGGACTGTTTCCCTCCGATAACCCTGGCAAGTTCATAGTGGCGACTCGGGGAAAAGTGAAACGCGCAGGCGCTGTCGTGTTGTCGTTGGTGACGCCGGAAAAGGTGGCGACGAGCGATACCATAAAAGTGGGCGTGAAAAAGATCCGCTTCGTCAAAGACTAACGAGTTTGGCGCGCTTAACCCCGTACGACGGCAAGACCCCAAGCCCCGGTTGGGGCTTTTTTGTTTTCGGTGTAACTTACTGCTCGCTTTCTCAATTCGTTCAGATTTAATCTGTCTCCGACATCGAACGCATGCTGAAAAACTCCGAATCCGGGCCTTTCAAGACTGCGGGCCGCCGGCCCACCTGGGCCGAAATTGATCTGGACGCTCTCGCCACTAATTTTCAAATCGTGAAGACTCGGGTTGGCCCAGACGTCAACGTGATGGCCGTAGTAAAGGCCAACGCCTACGGACATGGCGCGGTCGGGTGTGCGCTGAGGCTCGAACGCGAGGGCGCAGATTGGTTCGGCGTAGCCTTACCCGAAGAGGGAATCGAACTACGAACCGCCGGAATCGCGAATCCGATTCTCTGCCTCGGAGGTTTTTGGGATGGACAAGCGGCCGCGATCATTCAGCACCTGCTGGTCCCGGTCGTCTACCGCTTCGACCTGATCGAATCGCTCGACCGCGCTGCCAGCGATGCAGGCGTGGTGGCCGACGTTCATGTAAAGATCGATACCGGTATGGGCCGTCTCGGCGTGCGGTCCGATGTCGTCGGCGAGTTTGCCGATGCGCTCAAGCGCTTTAAGCACGTTCGGGTTGACGGCTTGATGACTCATTTCGCGGCGGCGGATGAGCCATCCTGCAGGCCGCTGACGAAAGATCAGATCGTGCGCTTTGAGAATGCCGTCGCAACCTTCCATGAGCGCGGCTTCCGACCCCGGTTTCGCCATCTGGCAAACTCGGCGGGCATCTTTGCCGACAACGCAGCGACCGGAAAACCTTCAGCCGATGCAGGCGCAAACCTCGTGCGTCCGGGCGGCGTCTTGTATGGCCTCTGGCGAGATATCCTCGATCCCGAACACCGCGATCAGGAGTTCCGTCCGGTGATGTCATTGCATTCGCGCATTACCCTCCTGAAGTGGGTGCTGCCCGGCGAAACCGTTGGATACGGATGCACTTTTGAAGCGTCTCGCAAGACGCTGGTCGCGACAATTCCGGTTGGATATGACGATGGTTACATGCGCGCGTTTTCAAATCGAGGCCACGCGATTATTCGCGGAGTTTATGCTACGGTGATCGGCCGCATCTCGATGGATCTCACCCTCGTCGACGTCACAAACGTGCCGGGTGTTGAGCTCGACGATGAAGTGGTGCTGCTGGGCCAGGCAGGGGGACTTTCGATCACCGCTGAAGAGCTTGCGAAGATTGCTGGAACACTTTCGTACGAGGTTACCTGCGGGATTGGCGGCCGGGTGCCGCGAGTATTAGTCTAACGTTGCCTGTCACCGTCACCGGTCAACACTTCAAATATCGATGGAAAGAGAACCTGAGAAACTCACCATTAGTGTGAACGAGCGCGACAGCGTCACGGCTCTGTTGTATCTCGCGTTGAAAAGCGAACGGTGCGCCGTCACCCTGATTCTCGGACACGGCGCGGGCTCCAACCAGCTAAGTCCATTCATGCAACTCTTTGCCAAAGGCTTAGCCGCGCGTGGCCTGGACGTTTTGACGTTTAATTTTGTGTACATGGAACAAGGTCGGAGCATTCCTGATCAAAGGCCAAAGCTTGAGGCATGCTATGTCGCCGTGATCGAAACGGCGCGGAGACATAAAAAACTCAAAGCGAACCGGGTGGCGATCGGCGGAAAATCGATGGGCGGCCGGATAGCTTCGCAGGTGGCCTCAAATGCCAGGGAAGGCGCTGCTGGTGATCACGTTAGCGCGGCCTCGGCCGGCGAGTTGGCCGGCGACTTAGCGGGCCTGGTCTTTCTTGGTTATCCGCTTCATCCGCCCGGACGGCCGGAAAAGCTTCGCGATGCGCATCTGCCTGGCATCGTCGCTCCCATGCTTTTTATCCAGGGTTCCCGCGATGCATTTGGTGGCGCCGATGAGATTCGCGGCCTCATCAAGCGACTCAAGCTTCCAGCTGAACTAAACGCGATTGAAGGCGGCGACCATTCCTTGAAGGTGCCGAAGAGTTCGGCCATTCCTCAACAGCAGATTTATGAGTCGGCCATGGATGAAATTGCGCGCTGGCTAAAA
>JANLZV010000748.1:0-4116 GCA_031366425.1 Pyrinomonadaceae bacterium
CGAAAGCGGATGCGGGTCTGACTGCGCTTGCAGCCGGGCCGCCTCGGGAGTGTACTTCTCCGCCCAAACCTGCGCCCAGCCAAGGAAGAAGCGCTGCTCGGGAGTGAACCCATCAATGTTTGCCGGACGAGGCTTTCCTTCGAGCGACTTCATAAACGCTTGATAGGCCACCGTTAAGCCACCCAGATCCGCGATCGACTCGCCCGAAACCAGTTTGCCGATCATGTTGAGTCCCGGCTCGACTTGAAACGCGTCAAACTGTTTGACGATGCAATCAGCGCGCGCGTCAAAGTTTTTCTGATCGGTGGGCTGCCACCAGTTTTTCATGTTTCCGGTCCCGTCGAAGTTGGAGCCCGAGTCGTCGTAGCCGTGAGTCACCTCGTGGCCGATGACGGCGCCGATCGCGCCGTAATTGATCGCATCATCAGCGTCGGGATTGAAAAACGGCGGGTGCAGAATTCCCGCGGGAAATGAAATGTCGTTGTTGAGTGGATTGTAACCGGCGTTAACTGTCGGCGGCGTCATGCCCCATTCCTTGTGATCCACCGGCTTGTTGATCTTGTTGGAATCACGCGTTTGCTCAAACTCACTAGCGCGCAGCACGTTTGCCAGGTAGGAATCGCGCGAGACGTTGAGCGCCGAATAGTCGATCCACTTGTCCGGATATCCGATTTTCTGGCCGAAGGCCTCCAGCTTGGCGATTGCCTGCTTGCGGGTTTCGTCGCCCATCCAATCGAGTTTCACCAGACGCTCTCGGAAAGCGGCGATCAGATTATTGACCATCGTCTTCATCCGCGCCTTCGAATCGGGTGTAAACGCCCGCGCGACATAAACCTGACCCAACGCTTCGCCGAGCGCTCCATCCGTTGCCGAAACACACCGGCGCCAGCGCGGCAACTGTTCTTTTCTGCCTTGCAACGTCTTGCCAAAAAAGTTGAAGTTTTCCAATTCAAATTTGGAGGAAAGGCTGGGCGCGGCGGCAGTGATCAAGTGCCAGCGCAAGTAAGTTTTCCAGTCACTGAACGGCACTTCTTTCATCATCTTGTCGACCGCTTGGAAAAACTCGGGGTGCGCGATGTTGATGTCGCCCACAACCGGGGCGCCGACGTCGCGTCGGTAGTCTGCCCAGGAAAAGTTTGGCGTCAGCTCCAGCAACTTCGCGGGGCTCATCATGTGATACTGCGTGGTTGGATCGCGCAGCTCTACCGGCGTGCGAGAGTTTTCCGCCAGCCGGGTTTGCACGGCCAGTAATGACTGGGCATCCTTGGCCGCCTGTTCGGGAGTTTCGCCCACGAGCTGAAACATGTTCGCAACGTGCTTCACAAACTCGGCCCGCAGCTTCACTGAAGGCTCATCCGTCTTGGTGTAATACTCGCGATTCGGCAGGCTGAGACCTCCCTGGCCGGCGAATCCTCTCACCATCGAACTGTCTTTCAGATCCGCTAGCGCTCCAAAACCGAAGAGCGTCCCGATGCCGTGGCGGTGCATGTACGCGATCTGCGCCTGCACTCCCTTGATGTCATTGATCTTTTCAATCCGCGCGAGTTCGGGCACGAGCGGCTTCATGCCCTCGGCCTCCCGCTTTGCTTCGTCTAAACAGCTGACGTAGTAGTCGGCGATCTTTTGTTCGTTAGTCCCCTTCGCGAGATTATTTTTCTTCGCAGCCTCTTCCAGAATTTCGTGGAGCGAAGTGCGATTAAACTCGGCGAGCACATTAAAGCTACCCCACGAAGAATAGGCCGGCGGGATCGCAGTCTTCGTCAGCCATGACCCATTCGCATATTGATAGAAGTCGTTACACGCCGCTGCGTTTTTGTCCATGTTCGTCACGTCATAACCACGGCCCTGACCAAATGCCGTCGTCATTGCGATTGAAAGCAATAACAAGAAAGCGACGAAGGACTTTTTCGAATTCGTCATACTAGTTCTCCATGAATTTAGCTGGATTGCGAAATTTCGTAACGCTGAAAAGGACAGATGAGCCTTATTAATCGCCCATTTGATCCGAACTTCGCTGTGTCCGCTTACTACGCAAGCCGCTGTGATTTGTTTCGGTAATACTATCGTGTTTCGCGGGCTGGCGGGATTATTTTTGCGTATCCAGACTCTCGTCTTAAATCCAAATTCTCGTATGACAAATGCTGGCGCAAACGCGACGATTGCGAAGGCAAAACTTTGCGCGCGCCTGCAGCTTCATGTTAAAAGAATCGCGCAACCAACCGTCCTGTCTGGAGGAATCACGTCATGCCTAAGCAGAACTCTGCGGCCGTGCTCTGCCGTAGTCGCCGTAGTCGTATCAGTCGGCGTCGCAGCTTCGTCTCCTTTACCACCGTCGTGATCAGCGTGCTGGTTGGGCTCAGCTTAACTGCTCACGCGCAGAACACAGGTGGACAAACCCGCTTACTGCGAACGCCGACCGTTAGTGCGACCCACATAGCTTTTGCTTACGCCAACAATATCTGGACTGTTCCCCGGGCGGGCGGCGCAGCGCAGCGGATTACGAGCTTTGCCGGGCAAACTTCCAACCCGCATTTTTCGCCGGATGGAAAATGGATCGCCTTCAGCGGTGAGTACGCCGGAAACGTTGACGCCTATGTCGTGGCCAGCGGCGGCGGCGAACCACGCAGACTCACCTGGCATCCGGGCGGCGATCTGGTCCAGGGTTGGACACCCGATGGCAAGTCGCTTCTTTTCACGTCGTCAAGGGCCACCTGGGCGCCGAGTGGCAGCCCGCGATTTTGGACGGTGCCCGCGGAGGGTGGCGTCGAAACTCCGATGGCCCTGCCTCGCGGTTATCAGGGAAAAATTTCGGCGGACGGTAGTCACATCGCCTATCGCATGAACAACTCCTGGGACGAGGAACGTCGCAACTACCGGGGCGGACAAAATCGGGCGATCTGGATCGTAGATCTGAACACTTACGATCTCGTCTCGCCGCCGTGGACCGATTCGAAAGACGTCGATCCCGTTTGGAACGGCGACACGGTCTACTTCATTTCTGATCGCACTGGGGTGGCCAACGTTTGGCAGTATCAGCCCAGCTCGAAGAAGCTGACGCAGGTAACGCGATTCACGGACTTCGACGTCAAGGCGCTCGACTCAGGCTCCGGGGCCGTCGTCTTCGAACAGGCGGGTTATGTTCATGAGCTCGATCCTGGCAGCGGAAAGTCGCGCATCGTCAGCATCACTGCGGCCGGCGATTTTCCCTGGATGATGCCTAACTGGGCAGACGTCACCAATCGCATGACCAACATGTCACTGTCCCCCACCGGCAAGCGCGTGGTGGTGGAAGCGCGCGGCGAAGTGTTCACCATCCCCGCTGAAAAAGGCGACGTCCGCAATCTGACCAACTCGAGCGGATCGGCGGAACGCGATCCGGCCTGGTCACCCGATGGAAAATTCATTTCTTATTTCAGTGACAAGTCAGGCGAGTACCGGCTTTACATTGAAGCGCAGGATGGCCTGACGCCGCCGCGCGAGGTCGTGCTCAAAAACCCGACCCACTATTACACGCCCTCGTGGTCGCCGGACTCAAAGAAGCTCCTCTTCAGCGACACGAATCTGAAAGTTTGGGTGCTCGACGTCGCCAGCGGTGAAGCAAAGATCGTGGGAAATGATCCGTGGATGGTTCCCAACCGAACACTCAATCCCGTCTGGAGCCCGGACTCCAAGTGGGTAGCGTATGCGAGCCGTTTGCGTTCGATGTATCACGCAATCTTCGTCAGCAATGTCGACACTGGAGAATCGAAGCAAATTACTGACGGCCTGGCAGACGCTGTCTGGCCCGCCTGGGACGCGAGCGGCAAGTATCTCTGGTTTTTGGCGTCGACTGATTTCGGGCTTCGGTCGCAGTGGCTCGACATGACCTCTTACGATCACGACGTGAATTTCGGACTCTATCTCGCTGTCCTTAAGAAAACTGAGCCGAGCCCGCTATTGCCCGAAAGCGACGAAGACAAAGGCGTCGGAAATGCTCCGCTCCCAACTCCGGGCGGTGGTGGTGGTCGCCCGACCGGTCCTGGCGGCGCAGGTGTAGTGCCTCCTGCCGAACCTTCGCCCGAACCGTCATCGGATGAACCCGGCCGTCCGGCGGCGCGTCGCGGGAAGCCGCCGATC
>JANLZV010000033.1:0-2604 GCA_031366425.1 Pyrinomonadaceae bacterium
AAAGCATTCATCTTGTCATCCGAGTATCGTCAGCGCTTCGGGCCATGAGCGCATTCCCGCGTTAACAGTCGCACGTCTCCACCCTCTTCTCAAAGTCGACCTCACCCGATATGGTTTGCGAAGAGTGCCACCGTGCAGAGCCAGGTCTGACAAAGGCCAATGGCATGTTCCAGCGACCTTTTTGGGAAAGCAACATAAGAATCAGAAACAGCTATTTCGGTTTGATGACGATTACCGAATCCATGTGGCCGCTCCCGTCATCTTCAATGACCGAATTTGCAGGGTCGTTTAGCCCAACACCATCTATCAGGAATTTGTAGGTGTACTTGCCGGGCGCTAAGTCCAGGCGACAGACCCAGCCGTCACTCTCCTTCGCGCAGTAATTTGCTGTCTGAATCCAGTCGTTGAACGATCCGTAAATGGCCACGGCCTGCGCGTCGGTGTGGCCCGACAACTTGAAAGTTGTATTGCCCGTACTGGGCACCGGAGGCGGCATCTTTTTCACGAGCATGTCTCCCTGACCAGTGTTTAGCGTGAGACCAGTGACATTGCCTTTATCGTCCTTGATGAAGGCGAGGTGCAGATCCGGAATCTCGCTGTCATAAAACATTGACTCAGATTCGGCCATAAGCTCGCGCAGCCTCCGGATTGAAGGCCTGACCCACAAAGAACCATCCTTCACGCTTACGTAAAGGACGAAATCGTGCGCGAACTTTGGGTCGAGTTCATATCGGCCAACGTATTGTTGCAACACATCGGGAGCGACCTTCACTTGAGTTGTCGCGATCGCTTTCCGGGATATCGAGGATCGCGCGACCGGCTTTCTGTCCTGCGCAGAAGTCTTAGGCTCGGGTTTAATACCAACGAGCGCTATCAGATGACTCCCTAACGTTCCGCGATAATTGAATACGGTGTGGTTCCCGTTAAATTCCGTGTAGTGGACCGAGTATCCTTTGCTCTGGAGGGTATCTCGCAAATTATGGTTCGCCACGAGCA
The DNA here is from genome assembly GCA_031366425.1 of Pyrinomonadaceae bacterium. GTDB lineage: Bacteria > Acidobacteriota > Blastocatellia > Pyrinomonadales > Pyrinomonadaceae > PSRF01. The sequence goes on from JANLZV010000033.1 coordinate 997, forward strand.
GCGATGGAGGAACCGGCTGTCCAGGCGGCGCGCCGACTGACCATTCCATCAGTCCGGCCTCGAAGGAGAAGCGCAGAGGCAGACGCGGGCTGGCAGCGAACTGGTGGTTCAGCCATTCAAAATCCTTTTCGCTGTCCGGCTTCCACGAGAAAGAGCCGGATTGCGCTAGCACGTTGCCGAACACCTCGGGATGTTTGAACCCAACGAAAGCAGCCGCTAACCCACCCAGGCTCGCCCCGCCGATGATCGTCTGCTCCGGCCGGTCGGTCACGTGGTAGTTAGCGCGCACCCAGGGAACAATCTCGTGAGCCAAAAAGTCGGCGTACTGCGAATTGCAGGACAACTCCCGCCCGCGATCAGGATTGTCGACCATCACGGCGACCAGCGGCGGTATCAGACCAGCGGCGATCAAGTTATCGAGAGTGGTCGCTGCGCGCCCTGCGTTGAGGTAGAGACCGCCATCGGAAAGTACCAACAAACCGTAGGGCTTCTTGTCGGCAGCATAGCGGTGCGGTGTGTAAATCCAAATTGGACGTTCGTTGCCGAGGACTTTGCTTTGGAATTTGTCGCGCTGCACTCGTCCAGTAGGAACTCCTGGCCGAGCGACGTTCCAGACTTGCGGCTCGGCGGAGGGCAGTTCGGCCGCGGAAAAGAAAGTAACTTCGTACGGGTTCAACTCGTTAGAGCGCTCGGCGTACTGGAGTGGATTGAGCGGGTCGGTCCGCAAGGCGTTCCCGAAGCGGGGAAGGCTTACCCACTCTTTCGGGTCGGGGAGATTGGCCGCGAGCATATAGATGAAGCGCGCACCTTTCTGAATCCGAAATGTTTTGTACCATAAGTCAGTGTCGAGCAGCCGCGCCATCGGCTTATCAACGCCCGGGAGGAGAAAGACGAAAGCGCTTTTCGTGTCTCCTTTGCCTCGCCAGACGATCGTCACTAGCGAGTCGCGGTCGTTGCCCGGCTCGGGCTCAACCATCGGGGCGCCGCGTTCGCTGATCTCTTTCCAAAAACGATCGAGAGCATTGCGATCGCCTGCCTTGAGCTGCTGCTCGAGAACCAGCAAGCGCGGGCTCAAGATTAGGCCTTCAACTTTGGCCGTGCTCGCAGACTGTTCCTGACTGAGCAACGTGGACGCAGTCGCCGACATCGGCACGTTCGTTACCCAACTCGCATTCAGAATGAGCACGGTAAGCACACGTATAACGATCTGGGGTGTAATGCAAACTCGCATAGCCAGTCCTCCTTCAGCAGTTAGTTAGCGATAGTGTGGTCTTTTTGTTTTCGTGTAGCAGTCAATCAGAGTCGAACATTCGCTCGAGCGGCGTGCGTCCCTGTTCATCATGCGAAGCGATGCCTGGTGTGTACTGCTCGCGAGCAGTCCTAGTCAAGACTTCATTCTGGCGAAGGTGCTCGCGGTCGATTCCGAAAACGCTGCTCGCCCGCTCATTCTCGAACCGCCCCGCTGATCTAGCGCGCCGAACTACGAAAAATAAGCGTGCCAACACCGCAATCGCGACTAGCTGCCGCAAGACGCCCATGATGTTGTCGTGTTGGGTATTGACCGCCCAGTATGCCAAGCCACCGGCGAGAACCGCGATGGCGATGTGC
>JANLZV010000131.1:0-1757 GCA_031366425.1 Pyrinomonadaceae bacterium
AGCAAGTTCAACTAGTTGAATGGGATCACGCGCGTCGTCAGGATAAGCGGCCACGCCGATGCTGATCGTTAGTTGGTGTTTGGCGTCGCTGTCCGGAGAGTCGACCCGACTGGCGGAAAACTTATGTTTGGCCATCGCCAACCGGACGCGCTCTGCCGCAACCAGACCCTGCGCATAATTTGCCTCGAGCAGAAACGCCGCAAACCCTTCGCCGCCAAATCTGGAAGCTACATCGCCGGCGCGCAGCGCTTCTTTGATGACGCGTCCGGTCTCTTCCAAAGTTTTGCTGCCCACGAGGTGTCCGTAGGTGTCGTTAACTCGCTTGAAGTGATCCAGGTCCATCATTAGTACACAAAAAGGCCTTGACTCGGCCTCTGCGCGCGCGGCCTCGCGGCGCAACTCGGAAAAGAAAGACTTACTGGTTAGTAATCCGGTCAGTTCGTCGTGAGCAATCAGGCGATGAATTTGCTGTTGAAACTCCCGGTCAATCTCGTCAAGCATGTCGAATCGAAAAAGGTGATCTCCAATCACGATTTTATCGCCATCGCTGAGAGCGGCTTCGGTGATGAGTGCGCCATTGACGGTCGTGCCGTTGGTCGAGCCGAGGTCCGTGATGCGATAGGATTCGTTTCGCCCGTCAGGATCTCTGTCGGTGCTGATACGCGCATGGAGCCGCGAGGCGCGGGAGTCGTTAAGGCGAACGTCAGCCTCGAGCGCGCGACCGATGATCACTTCGTCACGCTCGAGGGGAATGGGCACCGCCATGAGTTCCCCGCGAAGCGAAACCAGCGCGGGCCGGCGCTCATGCTGAGTTGACTTGTTTTCCGAGTTCCCCACGAGTGACTGGGTTAGACCCGAGCCTTCGTCTTTGATGTTTTGACTGGCCATGCAATCAGGAGCACCGTCGTGGTCTCAGGTTCCGCGTGTGAACTTCCAGGGTGTTGGCAAACGCGTGAGTATCTTATCGTGCGAGTGTTGGCGTAGCAATATAGTTATCGGCAACTCGCTGCCAATCCGGCGTTTGGAATTGAGGACTGCTTGTCGCAAGTCTGGCCTACTCTTATAATCAGAACTCGAAGCAGCACAAAAAAACAGGTTGAATCGATCTGATTCATGGTTTTATGCGCAGAAGGAGACCGGTTGAACGAACAGCCCACCATCCCATGTTCATGGTCCAGTGAAGGACTTTCAGTCGAGCAGGTAGCGGTCGCGGATTTACCCACCGAGTGGGGCGATTTCAAGATTGCCGGTTACCGTTCACTAGTTAGTGCCGAGGAATTCGTTGCCCTGTTTAAAGGGGAGATGTTGCGGGAATCACCGACGCTGGTGCGCATCCATTCGCAATGTCTGACCGGCGACGTTTTCGGGTCAACCAAATGCGACTGCGGCGCTCAGCTCCATCAAACCATGAAGATGATTGAGCAGGCCGGCCGCGGCGCGATCGTTTATCAGCAGCAGGAAGGACGCGGGATCGGTATTTTGAACAAGATTCGCGCTTATGCGCTTCAGGACAATGGCGCCGATACGGTTGAAGCCAATGAACGACTGGGTCTGGCGGTGGATCTGCGCGAGTATCGACAGTGTGCTGAGATATTGTTTGATCTAGGCCTGTGCCAAGTTCGGGTTATCTCCAACAATCCGCTGAAGCTTGAAGCTCTTGAAGAGGCGGGCCTGAGGATTGTTGAGCGCGTATCGATCGAAGTGTCGCCAACCGAGGAAGCGGCCGGTTACCTGCATACAAAAAAAGAAAAGCTTGG
>JANLZV010000163.1:0-3441 GCA_031366425.1 Pyrinomonadaceae bacterium
GTTTTGAATAGCCGGTCTTTGTCGAGCTTGAGATCTGCGGGCGTGTTGTAAACCGGATTGCCGCCCACGATGATCAGCATCTCCACCTTGCCGGCATCGATATCACTCACTAGTTCCTGCAACGACTGACGTTGATCCACCGAACTGGCTTCGATCGGATCAGTATAAAGAACTGTCTTGCCGACGTTGCCGAGCGCGGCGTTCATCGCATGGGCCAACGCGTGGACCGCCGGCGGCGCTTCGCGACCCGCGATGACAATGCTCGTGCCTTTGTGCTGTTGCAGATCGCGCGCAACTGCTTCGAGTCCTTCAATCGAACTTTCCTTCGAGGCGCCGCTGAGGCCGACTCCCGCAGCAACCGCGGCAGCCGCCTTCAGAAACTCACTCGGCTTGATGGCCCAATGATGATCCGCTGCCGCGCCAGTCGTGGTCGGCGTGGTTTCAATCACGTAAAGCCGGCTCATTTCCTTCTTGCCGTTCGTGATTCGCCGGCGCGCCGCAAAGTCGCGCGCGTAACGCAGCGTGCCCGGATGCGCCGCCAGGAAATCAGCGTCGAGAGAAAGAATTCGATCAGCCTTGCTGAAATCGTAAATCGTGTGAACGGGTTGGCCGAAAGCCGTGATCGCACCAGCGCGAGCGTTATCGTTATTTACCGGCTCGTACTGGTGCCACTTCGCTTGGGGAAACTCAGTCAGAATTCCTTTTAACTGGGCCGCGAGCGAAGGCGAGGTGACCGTCTCTGTAAGAAAACGCAGACCCGACCCCTGCTTCGGCCGTTGCTCATCGAGGGCCGTACGAATTTCGCCTACGAAGGTGGTCCAGGGCCGAGCGCCTTCGCGAAACATCGTGGTTTGCGAGCGGTCAGGATCGTAAAGACTTAGAATCGACGCCTGAGCAAAAATATCAGTAGCACTGGAACCACGATCCAGCGGATCGCCGTTGCGGCTGTTTGGATGATCCGGATTTCCTTCAACCTTCGTGGGCCGGCCTTCATTGCTGCGGGCCAGCAGCGGAGTCGCTATTCCGCCAACGGTGGAAGCGGTTGCGAAAAACAACGCCTTGCCCGGAGTGCCCTCCGGTTGTTTCACATAAGGAACGATTTTTTCCGGAGCCTGGAAGGCACAACCGCTCAGACCTGCGAGCGCGAGGGAAGCGCCCATTAATTTCAGGAAGGTGCGCCGCTCAAACGGATCATTCCATTCTTCAGCCGCCTGCGGATATTCGCGTTCGACAAACTCGCGAAACTCGGGGGCATCGGCCAACTCTTCGAGGCTGCGCCAGTATTTATTGGGAGTGCGAACCTCCGGCTCGCCGGTTTCTGCGAGGATGCGCTCACGCATCAGCTGGAAATTTATGTGTCGATCTTCAGACATCGGTTACGTTTTATTTCGCGCTCATTGCAGGCTCGATGCCTGCGCTCCCAGTTTAACGATGACAAGTAGAACAGCTCGTCAAAACGTTAGCCTGCTGAATGTGATACTTCGAAACCAGCGACTTCCCTTCGGCCACTTCGTCTTTGGTAGTGTTCACCGGCCGCCATTCCATATCAAAAATTTTCGCCACCGGCCGGACAAATTTTTCCGGAGCACGATGGCACTCAAGACACCACTCCATCTGTAGCGTCGAAGCTTGGTAGGCGATCGGCATTTGGTCCACGCGCCCATGACAGGTGGAACAGCCGACGCCCTTCTTTACATGAATGCTGTGATTAAAATACGCGTAGTCCGGCAGATCGTGGACGCGGATCCACTCAATTGGTTTACCGGTGCGAAAACTTGCCCGGACCGGCTCCAGATATGGGCTTTCGGCCCAAATCTGCTTGTGGCAGTTCATGCAGGTTTCGGTTGGCGGCATTCCCGCGGACGCGGCGGTTTCCACGGAAGTATGACAGTAGCGACAATCGATGCCGTCGTCGCCCACGTGATGTTTGTGACTGAATTGGACTGGCTGCTGTCGCTCAACCCATTGGCCCGTGTTCCAGGACGAACGGTTTAGCTCCGCCGTTACCCAGAGTGCGGCCACGAGGATAAAGATCGCGCCATAGATCGTCAGCTTCGCGAGTGCGTTAGTGCTGTGATGAAAAATCTGAGGCATCGCCGCAGTTTGCTAATCCTTCAAAACACATGATCAGATCAGTGCCGAACCTCAGGTCCAAACGGAAGGGAGACGGAGAGCTCTGTTAGACAAAGACTCACAAACCTTCTCGACCCAGACTGATTATCTTGCACGGTAGTAGGTACTGTAGCAGATGGCGAAAATTTTTCAACTCACGTCAATAACAAAAAGCTGTTTGAGGAATTTTGAGTTGGCTTTGTGACTGGAAGCGGATTGCTGTGCGGCGGAACTCGGCTGCACAGCAACCAGATATGATGCTCCAGGTTCGCGCTCAGTGACTCTTAGGTTGAGGCTGCGTCACGCGCGAGCATAGCTGCGCCAATAGTCGCGGCGTCGGAATCCAGGACAGCGGCGAGGATCTGGGTCGCTTCAAAACATGGCTGAAACGCGCGACGCTTTGCCTCCTGGATAATCGGGTTCAGGATCAAGTCGCCGGCCTGCATCACACCGCCACCAAGCACAATCCGCTCGATGTTCAGCAGGTTGATAATGCTGGCCACTCCCGTCCCAATATACTTTCCGGTGCGCTCAATCATCATGAGGGAAAAGTCGTCGCCTTCTTTTGCCTCATGGGCCATGTCGCCCGCGGTGAAGTTTTTGTTTAGCGCGAGGGTTGAAAGCGATGAGGTGGAATCGCGGTTAAGTCGCTCGTTAGCGCGCCGCACAATGTTTGGCGCTGAAGCCACCGTTTCCAGACACCCGGTGTTGCCGCATTGGCACTCGGAGCCTTCGGTGTCAATAGTGATATGCCCGACTTCTCCGGCGAAGCCTGACGCCCCAGTCCAAAGTTTGCCGTCGAGAATAATCGCTCCGCCGATTCCCTCGCCGATAGTGATGTAAAAGAGATCGCGGCTACCGCGCCCGGCGCCAATTTTGTATTCGCCATAAGCCGCGGCATTCGCATCGTTTTCAAGCTCTACTCGGAGACCGGTGGCCGCCATCACGTCGGCATGAAGATTCTCCCTGACTTTCGAGGGCAAATCGCGGGAGGCAATCACCTGATCGGATTGACGATTGACCAGGCCGGGAATCGCGATCCCGATGGCCCCGATGCTCCCCGCGGTCGCGCGTAATTCACTGACTATCTCCGCCACCTGGCCCACCAGACCTTCAAGCTGCAGCGGTGCTTCACGGCGCTCACCCGGTACGCCCTCGTTGCTGACGATGGCCGCACGGACTTTTCCGCCGCAAAGATCGATTCCAATGAAGCTGGTTTCTGAATTTGGGGGTGTAGCCATCTATGCAACCTTCCGAGCGCGGTTAGGATATCGGTTAAGAGTGGAGAACTCGTCGAAGCATAATGGAGGGTACTAGGGCTGTCAATCG
>JANLZV010000192.1:0-2682 GCA_031366425.1 Pyrinomonadaceae bacterium
CAGCGTAGCGGACACAACTTGAACCGACTGAAAGGGAGCAGCGAGGGAATTCGGCGCTGATAGAGTGACCGCAGTTCGTGAAGAGAAGGCAATGAGCGAAAGCGTCAGCGTGGCTAAGGCGGCGATCGTTGAATATCTATATTTCATTGTCACTCTCCTCGTTATTTTGGTTGATGACTGACGCTATGCTCGTCAGCAACGCGACGACTAGCGAAATTGCATCAGACGAATTTTCGACGCGGACAAAGTGAGTTGATGCCGAACCTGCTGATGACGATTCGTCAGCATACGCTCCTCGCGTCGAGCGCAGCAAGAGTCTTGGAGGCTGGGTTATGATTAGAAACGACGACTTCGGCACCCTTCGGTTGACGCCGACTTGCCTGTTTCCGCTGGTTAGATCCGCAGTCGCGTGTGAATCCGCGGCTGAATTGGAGTAACATTGCGCCCTATGACTACAACTGCAAACGACGCTAAGAGTGACTCAATAACAATGTCGGGCGAAGAGATCGTCGAACTCTGCCGCCGTCATACGCTTTTTGAATGGTCCGCCCAGTCTGCGGTGGATCCGATCCCCGTCGCGCGTGCGAAAGGAATTTATTTCTGGACGCCGGAAGGGAAGCGCTTCATCGATTTCAACAGCCAGCTGATGTGCGTGAACATCGGCCACGGCGACGAGCGCGTCGTCCGCGCGATCCAGGAGCAAGCCGCGACGTTGCCTTACGCAAATCCGTTTATGGCGACGGAAGTGCGAGCGCGTCTGAGCGTGAAACTCGCTGAGATCACACCCGGCGACATCGATGCTTTCTTCTTCACCAACGGCGGCGCTGAGGCAAACGAAAACGCGATCAGGATCGCGCGGATGTATACCGGACGCCACAAGATCGGCGCGCGTTACCGCTCCTATCACGGGGGAACGGCCGGCGCGTTGACGTTAACCGGCGATCCCAGGCGTTGGGCCGCGGAGCCGGGTATTCCCGGGGTGTTTCGCATCCCCGATTTCTATCACGGAATTCAGCGCGGTTCAGACACGACTGAGGAAGTGCTCGCGCGTACGGAAGAAGTGCTCGAACTCGAAGGTGCGAAAACGGTGGCGGCGATCATCGTGGAGCCGGTGGTCGGCACTAATGGAATTTTGATTCCGCCTGATGGTTATATGCAGGGCCTGCGCGCTTTATGTGACAAGTATGGAATTTTGCTGATCGCTGATGAAGTAATGGCAGGCTTTGGTCGCACTGGTGAATGGTTCTCGGTTGACCATTGGAAAGTCGAACCCGATCTGATCTCGATGGCAAAGGGATTGACGAGCGCTTACGTCCAACTCGGTGCCGTTGGCATGAGAAGGCAGATAGCTGACCACTTTGAGAAGAACGTTTTCTACGGCGGGCTCACGTATAACAGTCATCCGCTTGCCTGTGCGGCGGCCCTCGCCACGATTGCGGTGTATGAAGAAGACAAGTTGATCGACAACGCGAAACGCATGGGTGCGTTGATGAGCGAGATCCTCGCAGACTTAAAGAGCCGCCATTCGTCGGTGGGCGCGACGCGTAACCTTGGATTGTTTGGGATCGTTGAAGTAGTGCGGAATGCGCAGACGCTCGAGCCGATGGCGCCGTTCAATGGCAGTGCGCCGGAGATGCAGGCGTTGGGTAAGTTTTTCCGCGAGCAGGGGCTGTATACGTTAGTGCGTTGGAACACGTTTTTTGCGAACCCGCCGCTGTGTATTACTGAGGCTGAAATGCGAGAGGCGTTTGCGATCGTGGATAAGGCGCTGGAAATTACGGACCGCGCGGTGGAGTGAGGCAGAAGGCAGACGACAGACGACTAGCGACCTTGTACATAAAAATGCCGCGACATTGAGTCGCGGCATTTTTTCTGCTTAGCGCTTCTGCCTACTGCCTTCTGTTCTTACGGTCGGCCTATGATGCCGCCTAAAACGTTTCCCCAGCCGCCGTTGTTACTTGAGCGGTTGCGCTGGTTGCGGTTTCGCGAATACTGCTGGTAACCCTGATCGTAACCCTGAACAAAGCCCTGTCGGAAAGCCTGGGTCGAAGCATTCTTCCAGTGACGCGATCTTTGCGGATCGTAACTCTGTCCGCGCTGGCCGTCGCTCGAACCGGTCTCTAGACCCTGCTGATAGCCGCGGTCGAGTTCAACCTGATTGTAGCCGCCATTGCCGTAACCACCGTTGTTGCCGTAACCACCGTTGTTGCCGTAGCGGCCATTATTACCGTAACCGCCAACGCCGCGTCCGTTGTTACCGTTGCGTCCGGTGCCATAACGTCCGTTGTTGTCACGGTTGCGACGCCATTCACCCTGATTGTGATCATCGCGATGGCGGCGACGCCTGGCGCGATCTCGGTCGGATCGATTGGAGTCGCGATCATAATCGCGGTCATCTCGCCGGTAATTGTCATCATCACGCCGATCCTGCGCCTGAGCGGAACCGGTTACCGCCGTGGTTATGCCAAATACGAAAGCGAGTGACAAAAGAGCCCCGCCAATCCCTTTTCCGAAATTTTTCATATTTTAGAGTTCTCCTTCGGGGCGTCTGTGGCAACACGCGTGCCCTGAGGATTTGAATGTGTGATCGATCGAATTTGTGGGACTAACGAATCGATGGCGATTTACGTTGAACTCATTTGCGGCATTCGCTGACGCAGATGGGAATGGAGTCGCCAGTCG